>NZ_JBMDXE010000177.1:0-39512 GCF_048594845.1 Rhodopseudomonas sp.
CGGGCGGCAGCTCTTCCTTGAACGAGCCGCAGGCCGACAGCGAGATCAGGTCGGTGACGCCGGCGCGCTTCAGCACGTCGATATTGGCGCGGTAGTTGATGTCGGAGGGCGACAGCCGGTGGCCCTTGTCGTGGCGCGGCAGGAACACGATCGGCAGGCCGGCGATGTTGCCGCGCCGCACCGCCGAGGACGGTTCGCCCCACGGACTCGCGATCTGCTCCTCGCGGACGTCTTCGAGCCCCGGCAAATCATAGATGCCGGATCCGCCGATGATGCCGAGTACCGCCCTGGTCATGCTCTATCTCCCGCTGCACTGCACGCATTTCCCATGCGGCCTCCGCCTCTACAACCCCCTTGGCGGTGATCTTCGCCGAACGTCGCATCTTACCGGCTTCGAATGTCAGGCGCCGCCGGACGCGCGACGATTTTTCTTGTTCCCGATCCCGGCGCGGCTGCTAGGATTACGCCAAGGCCTCGCAGAAGCGGCCACCGTGGGAGTGACATAACGTGCAGCAGGGACGCGTCGTTTTCGGCGCCATGGAGGAAGTCGTCTACGGACAACCGGCGGCGCAGGCCGTCGCGGCGCAGATGGACCGGATCGGCGCGCAGCGCGCGTTGCTGATGGTCTCCGGCACCCTCAACCGGGCCACCGATGAAATCGCCAAGGTGCGAGACGCGCTCGGCGGGCGCTGCGCCGCGGTGTTCGACGCGATGCCGGCGCATTCGCCGCGCAGCGCCATCATCGCCGCCACCGACATGGCGCGGGCCGCGGATGCCGACCTGATCGTCACGATCGGCGGCGGCTCGATCACCGATGGCGCCAAGGCGGTGCAGATCTGCCTCGCCAACGACATCCGCAGCGTTGAGGACATGGACCGCGTCGCCAACCGGCCGTCGCCGGTGGCGCCGATTGTGCGGCAGATCAGTGTGCCGACCACGATCTCGGGCGGCGAATTCAGCGCCATGGCCGGCGTCACCAACGAGGCGACGCGGGTGAAGGAGAAGTTTGCGCATCCCTTGGTGATGCCGCGCGCGGCGCTGCTCGATCCGGCCATCACCGTGCACACCCCGGAATGGCTGTTCCTCTCGACCGGCATCCGCGCGGTCGACCACTGCGTCGAGGCGATCTGCTCGGGCGAGGCGCATCCCTATGGCGACGCGCAGGCGCTGCGCGGGCTGGCGATGCTGGCAACCGGGCTGCCGCGGGTGAAGGCCGACCCGACCGATCTCGACGCGCGGCTCGACTGCCAGATCGGCACCTGGCTGTCGATGGGCGCGCTGTCGTCCGGCGTGCCGATGGGCGCCAGCCACGGCATCGGCTACGTGCTCGGCGCGGTGTTCGACGTGCCGCACGGCCACACCTCCTGCGTGATGCTGCCGGCGGTGATGCGCTGGAACAAGGCCGTCAACCGCGACCGCCAGGCGCTGGTCGCCGCCGCGATGGGCCATCCGGGCAAGGACGCCGGCGACGTGCTGGACGCGCTGATCCGCGTGCTCGGCATGCCGCGCTCGCTGCGCGAGGTCGGCGTCTGTCCTGAACACTTCGACAAGATCGCCGCGCAGGCGATGGGCACCCCCTGGGTGCCGCGCAACCCGCGCAAGATCGACGGCCCGGCGCAAGTGAGGGAGATTCTGGAACTGGCCGCGTAGGGGACGATCGCCTGCTTTCGCACGACTAACGACGAAGACTTCGTCATTGCGAGCGCAGCGAAGCAATCCAGGAGCGCGGTGCACTGCGCTGGATTGCTTCGTCGCGGAGCCTGTGCCCGGACGGCACGAAGCGCCGATCCGGGTGCTCCTCGCAATGACGGTGGGAGAGACCTGAACCAACCAAAAACCAGAAGTCAGGCAGCATCAGCACGAGGGAGCACGATGTATACCGGCCAATTCGCGACGACCCATCCCGATCATCCCGCCTTTATCATGGCCTCGACCGGCGAGACCGTGACTTACGCGGAGCTCGACGCCCGCAGCAACCGCCTGGCGCACTTGCTCTACAACCACGGCCTGCGGCGGCTCGATCACTATTCGATCTTCATGGAGAACAACAACCGCTACCTCGAGGCGTGCGGTGCCGGCGAGCGCAGCGGCCACTACTACACGTGCGTCAATTCCTATCTGACGCCGGCCGAGCTGGCCTACATCCTGACCAACAGCGAATCCCGCGCGCTAATCACCTCGAAGGCCAAGCTCGATGTCGCCCGCGAGGCGCTGAAGGAGTGCCCGAAGGTGACGCTGTGCATCGTGGTCGACGGCGAGACCGAGAGCGATCGGATCGTCGGGCTCACGGACGCGACGCGCGGCCTGCCGGATACGCCGATCGCCGAGGAGCATCTCGGCACGGCGATGCTGTATTCGTCCGGCACGACTGGCCGCCCCAAGGGCATCGTGCGGCCGCTGCCGGAGCAGCCGCCGTCGCAGCCGCTGCCGCTGTTCCACTTCCTCAACACGCTGTGGAAGTATCGCAATGGCATGATCTATCTGTCGCCAGCGCCGCTGTATCACTCGGCGCCGCAGGCAGCGGTCGGCCTCACCATCCGCGACGGCGGCACTGCGATCATCATGGAGCATTTCGATCCGGAGCAATATCTGGCGCTGATCGAGAAGTACAAGGTGACGCACAGCCAGCTGGTGCCGACGATGTTTTCGCGCATGCTGAAGCTGCCGGAAGAGACGCGCAAGAAGTACGACCTGTCGTCGCTGGAAGTCGCGATTCACGCCGCCGCGCCCTGCCCGCCGCAGGTCAAGGAGCAGATGATCAAATGGTGGGGACCGATCATCCACGAATATTACGGCGCCACCGAAGGCCTCGGCTTCACCGCCTGCAACAGCGAGGAATGGCTGGCGCACCGCGGCACGGTCGGCAAGGTGATGTTCGGCGACCTGCACATCCTCGACGACCGGATGCAGCCCTGCCCGAAAGGCACGCCCGGCCAGATCTGGTTCAAGACCGCGACGCCGTTCGAATATTTCAACGATCCGGCCAAGACCGCGGAGACCCGCTCCGAGGACGGCAGCATGAGCACGGTCGGCGATGTCGGCTATGTCGACGACGACGGCTACCTGCACCTCACCGACCGCGCCACCTTCATGATCATCTCCGGCGGCGTGAACATCTACCCGCAGGAATGCGAGAATCTGCTGATCACCCATCCCAAGGTCGCCGACGCCGCGGTGTTCGGCGTACCGAACGAGGATCTTGGCGAGGAGGTCAAGGCGGTGATCCAGCCGATGCCGGGCGTCGACCCGGGCGCCGATCTGGCACAGGAACTGATCGCGTTTTGCAATCAGTCGCTGTCGCGCCAGAAAGTGCCGCGCTCGATCGACTTCCTCGAGGAACTGCCGCGCCTGCCGACCGGCAAACTCTACAAGCGCCTGCTGCGCGACCGCTATTGGGGCAACAGCAATTCGCGGATCGTGTGAGGCGACGCGGCGACGCGGCACGGCGCACTCCCTCTCCCGCTTGCGGGAGAGGGCTGGGGTGAGGGCGACGCGAGCACTGACTCGCGTCGTTCAGAAAAGCTTCCCTCACCAGCAATGCGCAGCGAATTAGGTAAGACCTCTTCTCCGCGAGTCGCGGGCTCCCTGCCTGGGGCGCCCTCACCCCAACCCTCTCCCGCGCGCGGGAGAGGGGGCGCGCTGCGGCGGGGGGAGAGGCACTGCCTCATGGGCAGAATCGGCCGGAATGGGCTATAGGGGGCTCATGGCTCCTCTCCTTTGCCCATTCGCATGACCCGTTCCGCAGCCGTTGAAACCGACGACGATCTCGATGCCCGGATGCTGTCGACGTTGCAGCATGTGTTCGGGCTGCCGGGGTTCCGCGGCCAGCAGGAGGCGATCGTGCGGCATGTCGCCGATGGCGGCGATGCGCTGGTGCTGATGCCGACCGGCGGCGGCAAGTCGCTGTGTTACCAATTGCCGGCGCTGCTGCGCGACGGCTGCGGCGTGGTGGTGTCGCCGCTGATCGCGTTGATGCGCGATCAGGTCGCCGGGCTGCTCGAAGCCGGCGTGCGCGCCGCGGCGTTGAATTCGACGCTGTCCTATGACGAGGCGAACGCGATCGAGCAGCAACTGCTGAGAGGCGAACTCGACCTCTTGTATGTCGCGCCCGAACGGCTGCTGACGCCGCGCTGCCTGGGCCTGTTGGCGCGGGCGAGGATCGCGCTATTCGCGATCGACGAGGCGCATTGCGTGTCGCAATGGGGGCACGACTTCCGGCCCGAATATGTCGGCCTGTCGGCGATCGCCGAGAAATTTCCCAACGTGCCGCGGATCGCGCTGACCGCGACCGCCGATGCGCTGACCCGCCGCGAGATCGCCGAGCGGTTGTCGCTGACCGACGCGCCGTGCTTTGTCTCGAGCTTCGATCGCCCGAACATCCGCTACAGCATCGTCGACAAGCAGAACGCGCCGGCCCAGCTCAAGGCGTTCATCGACGAGCGCCATCGCGGCGATTCCGGCGTGGTATATTGCCTGTCGCGGGCCAAGGTCGAAGACATCGCCGAAACGCTCAGCAAGTATGGCCTCACAGCGCTGCCGTATCACGCCGGCCTGTCGCCGGACGTGCGTGCGCGCAATCAGGACCGCTTCCTCAACGAGGACGGCATCGTCATCGTCGCCACCATCGCGTTCGGCATGGGGATCGACAAACCCGACGTCCGCTTCGTCGCGCATCTCGATCTGCCCAAGAGCATCGAGGCTTACTATCAGGAGACCGGTCGTGCCGGCCGCGACGGCAAGCCGTCCGAAGCGTGGATGGCCTACGGCCTTAGCGACATCGTGCAGCAGCGCCGGATGATCGACGAGAGCTCCGGCTCCGACGCGTTCAAGCGCGTGTCGATGGGCAAGCTCGACGCGCTGGTCGGCCTGTGCGAATCCACCGGCTGCCGCCGCACCCGGCTGCTGGGCTATTTCGGCGAGACCGCGCAGCACGAGAACTGCGGCAATTGCGATAACTGCCTCACGCCGCCGAAAGTCATCGACGGCACCGTGCCGGCGCAGAAGCTGTTGTCCTGCGCCTATCGCACCGGTCAGCGCTTCGGCGCTCAGCATCTGATCGACGTGCTGCTCGGCCGGCTCACCGAGCGCGTCGGACAGTTCGGCCACGACAAGCTGTCGGTGTTCGGCATCGGCAGCGAATTCAACGAGAAGCAATGGCGCGCGGTGATCCGGCAGATGGTGTCGCTCGGCCATCTGGCCCCGGACAGCGAAGCCTTTGGCGCGCTGAAATTCACCGAGAGTTCGCGCGCGGTGCTGAAGGGCGACGCGCAGGTGATGCTGCGCGAACTGGCCGCCGGCCGGCCCCCGCGCGCCAAGTCGCGCCGTGGCGATCTGGTCGGCGCCGCACCGCGCGAGTCGAGCGGCGATCCGGAGCTGTTCGCGGCGCTCAAGGCGTGGCGCTCCGAGGTGGCGAAGAGCCGCGGTGTGCCGGCCTATGTGGTGCTGCACGACGCAACTATGGACGGCATCGCCGCCGCGCGGCCGCGCACGCTCGACGAACTGCGCGGCATCCCGGGCATCGGCGACAAGAAGCTGGAGATCTACGGCTCGGCGCTACTCGCCGTGATCGACGGCACCCGCCGGTAACTTGTTACTCGGGCGTTTGGTCCGGAATCTGCACGACGACCTGCGAAATGCTGCAGGAGGTGCGGCTATGCCGCTTTATGGATTTCATTGTGGGAGTTGCGACAAAGACAGCGAACTGCTGGTCGGCTTTTCCGACAAGCCGCGCTGTCCGAGCTGCGGCGGCCGCAAGATGGAGCGGATGGTGTCGCGCCCGGCGCCGCCCGGCAAAAGCAAGGGCCTGATCAGCGCCGCCCGCTCCCAGGCGGCGCGCGAGGGGCATTTCTCGAACTATAGCCGCAAGGAGCGCGGCGGCTGAGCCGCACGCGCTCCCGCTTCAGTTAGTAATCCGCGCTGCCATAGGCCGGCGCATAGCCATAGGCGTCGTGCGGGCTGCCGTATGCGCCGTAGCCGCCGGCCCAGGCGCCGTAGCGCGGGTTGGCGACGCAATTGCCGCCGGTGCCCTGCGCCGAGAATCGGCAGGCCTCGAAGCTGACGAAATTGCAGTTGCCCGGATAGCCCTGCAGCGCGCCCTGCTTGCAGTAGGGATATTCGACCTGCGCGACCGCCGGTTTCGCCGTCATCACCTGAGAAGCACCGAACGCGCCGATCGCCACCGCTGCCAAAGCCAAGATCTTCATCGTGTCGTCTCCTGTCACCGTTGATCTGCCGACCCCCATCGACGGCGAGCCAACGGTGCGCTGCAACGAACGTTCCGGGTTTTGGGTCACGATGCATTGTCGCAGGGCGCACGCCGCTCGGCGCGCCGCGACAAGTGAAGGCGGCCAATCGTCCGGCGCGACACTTCGAAATTGCCGGCGCGCCGCGTTGTTACTACTCCACCTTGAGGCCGGCAAATTTGACGACCTTGCTCCACTTCGCGGTCTCGTCCGCGATCATGGCGTCGAACGCCGCGGGCGGACCGATCAGCGGCGCACCGCCGAGTTCTACCAGCCGCGCCTTGACGGCCGGATCGGCCAGCACGGCGTTGACCTCGCCGTTGAGCTTGGCGACGATCTCGGGTGGCGTCGCCTTCGGCGCGCCCATGCCGAACAGCGCGCTGGCTTCGTAACCCGGGACGGTCTCGGCCAGCGTCGGCACATCTGGTAACAAATCCGAGCGCTGAGCCGTGGTCACCGCAAGCGCCCGCAGCGTGCCGCCACGGATGTGCTGGATGATCGACGGCATGTTGTCGAAGATCAGCTGAACCTGCCCGCCAAGCATATCGGTGATCGCCGGCGCGGCGCCGCGATACGGCACGTGCTGCATCTTCACCCCGGTCATCGCCATGAACATCTCGCCGGACAGATGCACCGACGTGCCGTTGCCGGACGAGGCGAGATTCACCTTGCCGGGATTGGTCTTCACGTAGTCGATGAATTCGGCCACCGTCCTGGACGGCACCTGGCTGTTGACCGTCATCACATTGGCGGTGCGGTTGAAGGCGGCGACGCCGGCGATGTCGCGGACGAAGTCGAAGTTCAGCTTCGCGTAGAGCGAGGCGTTGATGTAGTTGGCCGGATTGACCAGCAGGATCGTGTAGCCGTCGGCTGGCGCGTTCACCACCATCTCGGTGCCGATATTGTTGCCGGCGCCAGGCTTGTTTTCGATGATGAATTGCTGGCCGAGCCGCTCCGACAGTTTGGCGCCGATCAGGCGCGCAAGGATGTCGGTAGCGCCGCCGGCCGGATAGCCGACGACGAAACGGACCGGACGGGTCGGATAGTCGAGCGCGAGGCTGCGGCGCGGCAGCAGCGTGCTCGCCGTGGCAGCCATCGCGATCGCCTGGATCGCGTTGCGGCGTGTGATCATCGTTCGCTCCCTGTACGGCCGCGTCGTGGCGCGCGGTCCGAATGCCGTGAGGCGGAACGAGTGTAGCAAGCCGACCTTCGCGCTCAAGCTGCAGTGCGGGAGCGTGTGATCCATCGACACTGCCCGAACTAACAGGTTTGTGCCCCGGACGCTGCGCAGCGCGCCGCGCTGGCGGCGTGGTGCGCTGCAAATCCGGGGCCCCGGTGACTTGGGCGCCGCAAAGAAACCGGGGTCCCGGATCTGCGAAGCGGCACTGCGTGCCGCATCGCGTCTGGGACACGAGCTGAATTGCGCGACGTCACGCAGGGTGGCACAAGGATGCCGCTACCAACAACAGACGCGCTAGCGCGCCGCGGCCAATGCCGCCGTGCGGAAAGCGCCGCAGCAAGGGAGAAAAGCATGCCGCATCCGATCGAAGCGCCTGGCGTGGTGGGCCCGTTCGCCGGACTGGACGTGCCGTGGCTGCTGGCCCTGCACGCGCGGACGCGGCGCGATCATCCCTTCATCATCTGGGCGCCGTTCGACGCGCCTGCGCGCAGCTGGAGCTACGGCGAATTCCACGACCGTGTCGGCGCGCTCGCCGCCGGTCTCGCGGCGCGCGGCGTCAAGCCGGGCGACGCGGTGCTGATCCATCTCGATAATTGCACCGAGTTCCTACTGAGCTGGTTCGCCTGCGTCGAGCTCGGCGCGCTGGCGGTCACCACCAACACCCGCTCGGCGGCCGCCGAGATCGAGTACTTCGCCGATCATTGCGGCGCCGTCGCCGCCATCACCCAGCCGGCCTACGCCGACCTCGTCGCCACCAACTGCAAGAAGCTGCGCTGGATCGCGGTGATCTCTCACGATCCGGGCTCGCCGCTTCCGGCCCAGCCGGTGGCCAAAGCGGACTCGTTCGACAGCCTGTTCGGCGACAGCGCCAATCGTCCGCGCCGCGCCACCGATCCGTTCGCGCCGTGCAGCGTGCAGTACACCTCCGGCACGACGTCGCGACCGAAGGCTGTGCTGTGGACGCATGCCAACGCGCTGTGGGGCGCCAAGATCAACGCCGCGCACCAGACGCTGCGCGCCGACGACGTGCATCTGGCGTATCTGCCGCTGTTCCACACCAATGCGCTGGCCTATTCGATGCTGGCCAGCCTATGGGTCGGGGCGACCTGCGTGGTGCAGCCGCGGTTCTCGTCGAGCCGGTTCTGGAAGGTCGCGCTGGAACATCGCTGCACCTGGAATTCCAACATCGCGTTCTGCCTGAAGGCGCTGATGGAGCAGGAGACGCCAAAGCATCACAGCTTCCGCATGTGGGGCACGGCAGTGGCCGAGCCGCCGGCGTTCAAGAGCTTCGGCATCAAGATCATCGGATGGTGGGGCATGACCGAAACCATCACCCACGGCATCATCGCCGAGGCGGATCAGCCCAACACGCCGATGTCGATCGGCCGCGCCGCGCCGGAATATTCGCTGCGCATCATCGGCGACGACGGCGCGCCGACGCAGGTCGGCGACACCGGCAATCTGCTGATCAAGGGCGTGCCCGGGCTGTCGCTGTTCAAGGAGTATCTGCACAACGAGCAGGCGACGCGCGACAGTTTCGACGAGCACGGTTACTTCATCACCGGCGACCGCGTCACGCTGCTCGAGCACGGCGCCATCAAGTTCGGCGACCGCGCCAAGGACATGCTCAAGGTCGGCGGCGAGAACGTCGCGGCGTCGGAGATCGAGCAGGTGGTCATCATGGTGCCGGGCGTGCGCGAGGCCGCCGTGGTGGCCAAGAAGCACCCGATGCTCGACGAGGTCCCGGTGGTGTTCGTGATCCCGCAAGGCGGCATCGCCGGCGCGCCGCCGGACTTCGCCGACCGTATCACCGCGGCCTGCGCTGCCAAGCTGGCCGACTTCAAGCGCCCGCGCGAAGTCCGCCTCGTCGACGACATGCCGCGGTCGACGCTGGAGAAAGTGGCGAAGGCCGAGCTCCGCAAGATGCTGGCGGACTAGCAGGACTGTCGGGGTGGGCACGGCGCAGCGCGCCTTTGCCCACCCTATGTCGAGACGGCGCTACCTAGCCGCCGAGCGCGACCGGGCGGAAGGCCTGCAGCAGGCGCTGATCGATCTTGTCGCCGATCGCTTCCATGGCCGAGAAGGCATGCAGCGGCATCAGCGCCGTGTGGTTCTTGCGCTGCGCGACCAGCGACGTGAAGATATCCACGATCGTGGTGATCCGCACGATGTCGCTGATCTGGTCGCCATGCAGGCCGTCCGGATAGCCGGAACCGTCGAGCAGTTCGTGGTGATGCAGCACGACGTCGAGCGTTTCGCGCGGGAAGCTGCCCTCGGTGGCGAGCGCGTCGTAGCCGCGCCGCGAATGCTCGCGATATTTCAGCAGCCGTTCACCCTGCAGGCCGTCGAGATTGTCGAGCAGCCCGACGTCGACGAACGCCTTGCCGACGTCGAACAGCAGTGCCGCGCGGGTGAGACGGCGCTGATCCTCCTCGCGCATTCCGAGATGCTGTGCGAAGGCGACCGCATAGCCGGTGGCGAACAGCGCCAACCGGTAACTCTCATTGTGGTGGCGGCCCACAGTGGTGAGCCATTCGCGCAGCGAGGTGCGCTTGATCGCTTTCAGAATCGGCGCCTCGGCCTGCAGCACGTCCTGATAGGTGAGCGGCTTGCCGGCCGGCAGCCGCTCGAAGATCTTGACCAGCACGCCGTGCGCGGCGGCGACACCCTTGCTCATCGCCTCGGCGCGTGCAGTTTCCGTCGTCTCCGACGCGTCCGGAAACGCAGCGCGGATCCGGGCCAGCAGGTCGCGTGCATCGAACGGCCGGGCGATCGTGTCGGTGGCTCCGAGAGCCCACGCCTGCATCGATCCATGGTGCAATTCGTCGGCGAGCACGAACAGCCGCGGGATCGGCTGATAGCCGCCGCCGAGCAGCTTGCGCCGCACCGCCTGCACGCTTTCGGCAGAGCGAAGATTGATGTCGACCACGATGCCGGACAGTTCCAGCGCCGGCGCATCGGGCAGTTGGCTGGTGGAAATCGTCTGTACCTCGGCAACGCCCGCCAGGATCCGGGCGAGGTCCGCGCTCTGGTCGCGACGGTCGGACGCCAGCAACAGCCGGCGGCGCGGCTCGGACTGGGGCACGGGTTGTCGGGCTACAGCATTCATGAATCACCAGCCTGGATAGTACGCAAGTCTGGGACATCCCTAACGGGAAATCGGTTCCCGCTGCTTAACGGGCATTCTTAATGTTGGATGTTTTTTCCGTACGAATTTGATCGAGTTTTCGCCGGAATTGACCCGGACAGCACTCGGCATTGCGGTGCAAAACATCTATGATCCGCCCGCACGGGAATGGCGATGACACACAGCGTACCAACCGGGACCGACGAACAGCCGCCCCCGCCACGTGTGGCAGGATGCCTTTTCGTGGCTGCCGCGGCTGTGGTTCTGGCAGCGCTCGGCGCATCGCCGGCTTCGGCGCAGCAGTTCGCTCCGATCATAGTGGCTCCGGAAATTGCGCCACCGTTCACCGCTACGCTGTCGAATACCACCCCGCTGGCGTTCGGGATGGATGCGGTCGCGGCTTCGCGCGCGCTTGGTACGCAGCTGAACTATCTCAGCGGCCGCCCCGGCGACGAAATCTTCCTGGCGATCCGAACAGCCGGGGGTAGTGGCTTTTTCGATCGTCGCGACCGGCTGTATCCGCAGTTCCGCAAAGGCCGGCTCACCGGCTGGAAGGGCGATTGGGGCCGCAACTGGATGTGGCAATAGCCGCGTCCGGCCCGCCATCGCCAAATAACTGATCCTATCACCACCAACACAGGGGTTGCTCGTGGGACACGACATCACGCTGACGGCTGACGACGGATTTCAACTCGGCGGCTATCGCGCCGATCCGGCCGGGCCCACGACCGCTTCGGTGGTGGTGATCCAGGAGATCTTCGGCGTCAATCACCACATCCGCGCCGTCTGCGACCGCTTCGCCGCGCAGGGCTATCGCGCCGTGGCGCCGGCGATCTTCGACCGGATCGAGCGCAACTTCCAGAGCGGCTATTCGCCGGAGGAAGTCGCGGCCGCGCGCAAGTTCATCGCCGCGCCGGATTGGGACGCGACGCTGCGCGACGTGCAGGCCGCGATCGATTCCGTCAAGGATGAAGGCCCGGTCGGCGTCATCGGCTTCTGCTTCGGCGGCACCGTCGCGTATCTGGCGGCGACGCGGCTCAATGGACTGAGCGCCGCGGTCGGCTACTACGGCGGCGCCATCGTGAAATTCGCCGACGAGTTCCCCAAGGTGCCGACGCAATTGCATTTCGGCGAGAAGGACTCCGGCATTCCGCTCACCGACGTCGAGACCATCAAGGCCAAGCGGCCGGAAGTCGACGTCCACGTCTATCTCGAAGCCCAGCACGGCTTCGGCTGCGATGAGCGCGCCAGCTTCGACAAACAAAGCTCCGACCGCGCCTGGCAGCGCAGCCTGGACTTCTTCGCGACGTACCTGAAGTAATTGCTTCCCGGCGCGAACGCCCCCGCGCCGTCATCCTGGGCAGCTTTGCCCGCAAGGCGGGCGGCTCAGGATGCGGAGGCGGGTAAAGCGGCCCCACGTTGGCTCGCCTAGAACCAGCGCTCGCCGACCATGACAGTGTCGCCGGGGCTCAGCGGGGTGGCGAGCGGCACCTGGGCACGCACAAGAGCGCCGTTTTCCGGGTGGGTCAGGATCGCACCGTCGCGCTTGGCGCGCGGCGTGAAGCCGCCCGCGATCGCGATGGCGCTCTCCACCGTCATGTTCGGCACGTAAGGATATTGGCCGGGCGCCAGGACCTCGCCGAGAATGAAGAACGGCCGGTAGGATTCGATTTCCACCGCCACCGAAGGCTCGCGGATGTAGCCGTTGCGCAGACGCGCCGTAATGGCGGCGGCGAGCCCGGCGGTGCTGCGGCCACGCGCCGGCACGCTGCCGATCAGCGGCATGGTGATCGCGCCGGAAGCATCGATGGCGTAGGTATTGGTGAGGCCTTCCTGCCCGTAGACGACGATGCGCAGACGGTCGCCCGCGTCGAGGCGATACTCCGGCTGCGGCCCGCTGACCGGCGCATAGGCCACCGGACCAGGACCGGCCGGACCGCCATAGGCAAGGCTGTCGAGCGTATTGGCCGGCTGCACGGCGACCGGGCCGGACCGCCGCATGCAGCCGCCGAGCGCCAGCGCGCCCATCACGGCGATCATCGACAATCGAAACGCAGGTACGAACCGCACTGGAGCCATTCCCTCTCCACGACACGGCTCCGTTTATGACCCGTTAGGGTTAACAAACCCTTGGCGGTGCGTAGTTCTGCGGGATCCTTTGATCGCGCGGTCCAACTCGCGCGATCCAGTGCGGGCGAGCGGCGCCTCTACACACGCTCGAAGCCACGACTGACTGTGTCATGGCGACAAAGGGCCTCACCCGCGCGTGAAGCGATGCGGCCTCTTTCACAACCAAGAGAGGCCGCATCGTCGCTGTCTAAGCGGTGACGCCGATGCCCACCGGGCACGAAACGCCAGTGCCGCCGAGTCCGCAATAGCCCCCGGGATTCTTCGCGAGATATTGCTGATGATAGTCCTCGGCGAAGTAGAATTCGCCGGCCGGCGCGATCTCGGTGGTAATGGGGCCGAATCGCTTGGCGCCCAGCGCCTGCTGATACGCCTCACGCGACGCCTTTGCGGTCCGCGCCTGCTCGTCGCCGAAGGTGTAAATCGCCGAACGATATTGCGAGCCGACGTCGTTGCCCTGCCGCATGCCCTGCGTCGGGTCGTGGCTCTCCCAGAACGTCTTCAGTAAGGTCTCGTGGGAGATCTTCTTCGGATCGAACACCACCAGCACCACTTCGGTGTGGCCGGTGCGGCCCGAGCAGACTTCCTCATAGGTTGGGTTCGGCGTGAAGCCGCCCGCATAGCCGACCGCGGTGGTGTAGACGCCGTCACCGAGTTCCCAGAACTTGCGCTCAGCACCCCAGAAGCAGCCGAGCCCGAACACGGCCTGCTGTAGCCCTTCGGGATATGGCGGCTGGATCTGATGGCCATTGACGAAATGGCTGCGTGCCGTGGGGATCGGCGTGGCGCGGCCCGGCAACGCTTCGCTGGCGCTGGGCATCTCGATCGACTTGCGCATGAAGAACATGGACACCTCCCGGCGCCGCAACGCTGCTACGCGCGCCCGGCGGCCTTTTGCTCGAAGGAGAGCAGGCCCACGGCGTTGGAGATCGCGACCGGCTCTCAACTGACTGCAATATAGGTATCGCAGCGCCGATCGTCAGGTTTCGGAGCGTCAATCGCGAGCGTAGCCGATCAACGGCTTGCGCGGCCGGAACAGCAGCATCAGCAGCAGGCCGAGAATGCCCAGCACCGCGAAGGTCGGCTGCGCCAGCAGCAGCCGGACGCCGTCCCAGGCCCAGGGCGCGGACTGCTCGACCCACAGCCGGAACGCATGCTGGCTCGACTGGTGGACGTCATTCCAGAATTCGCCCAGCCGGGTGAGCTGCAGCGAGCTGTCGGCGACCGAGCGCGCGCCGTCATAGACCAGGAAGATGAACCCCCCGGTCAGCAGCAACAGACCGATCAGTCGAAAGAACCCGCGGATCATCGTCCACCCCAAGGAAATGCACCGCCCCTGGCCGCATCTACCGGGCGGGCACACAAAAGACAACCTCGCCAGCGACTTATACCGGACCGCGAGGGTCGCTCGGCGGGCCGCAGCGGCGATCGGCCGCCGGCCGGAACCCCGCAAATGCTGCCGCCGCGACCGTTGACGCTGGAAAGCTGTGGCTTTATAAGGCCCGCAATGGCGGTGGGGGCGTCCCTGCCGCCGATCGTCTTTGAAGCGATGCGGCATTTTCGGCCCGCCGGCTCCAGAGGCAATCTTCAGGACATCCGGAACACACGGCGAGGCTCCGATCAACGGCGGCTCCGCCAATCAGCCCGGCCCTCCGCAGCGGAGGCCGCTGCAGGATTTGAGAGAACATGGCCAATACGTCTTCCGCGAAGAAAGCGACTCGCAAGATTGCCCGGCGCACCGCGGTCAACAAGTCGCGCCGCACCCAGATGCGCGGTACGGTCCGGAGCGTCGAAGAAGCGATCGCCAGCGGCGACCGCGATGCCGCGCTGAAGGCGATGGCCAATGCCGAGCCGGCGCTGATGCGCGCTGCCCAGCGCAACATCATTCACAAGAATGCCGCGAGCCGGAAGGTGTCGCGCCTCGCGCATCGGATCTCGCAGCTCGGGAAGTAACTCCCGCGCGCAGATCGAGATCAGCAGTGCCCGGCTCCGCCGGGCATTTTTGTCTGTGCCCGGCTGAGCTGGGCTTTTTTTATGCGCGGCGCTGCCGAATTTTTTCGCGCGCGCGATGCTAATGCGTGCACGTCGGCGCCTCCGAAGAAGTTGCGCGGCTCTGCGCCGCGCCCGGCGTGGTGCTTGGCTCACACACGACGCGTGTCATATTTCATCGCTGACGACATCGTCGAGAAAGACTCTTCTACACGCCGCACCACAAACGCGATCAATGATCCTGCACGCGCGACATCGGCGACTGCTGCGATCGTCGTCGGTGATGTCGGGCACGCATCAAGCGCATTCGTCGCGCAACAAGCGCACGCGCGAGCGATGACAGAAACCCCTGCGGCACAGCGGTAAAACGTCACGAACAAAACTGCACGACATCATGCGCACGGCAAGCCTCGGAACCTTACGCAGTGCAATATCGGAGTCGGCTACCCTGCTTCAGCGCTCACAAAAACATCCGACTCGCGAGAGACTTAAAGGCAAAGCGAAGAGGAGCACTTTGAAAACGCCGTCGCGCTACCGTCAAAGGTAAAGGATTCATGAAATACTTTTTGCCGTGCGATGGATTTGTCACGGTTCTGCGCGACGTCGAATCTTCGCACAGATTCAAAATCTTGCCGCGGCGGTTGTTAGTCACCTTCTGCGGCTCCGTGCAGCGCACCAGAGTCAAGCCCCCCTCCAACGAATCATATCCGTTGCGGCCACCGGGAGGTCGTGTATTTCTTAGATCGCCCGCGACGCCCACGGCTCTTCAGATCAGCGCGATTTGAGAACCAAGGGCGGGCATGCAGATCGGCGGCGGTATGCGTGTTAGCGGCGTTTTTCAAACGACAGCCGGGTTGTCACTCATAGCAATATGAGACCGGCGAAGCTGTGTCTGAAGCGTCCGGAACATTTGCTTGCAAACGTTTCGAATGAGCGATGGCAGCGACACCGACAACCTCGCGTGACCAGACGGGTCGTGACGAAAACGCGCAGCGGCTTGGATGCAGATTTGACTCGACGACATCTTGCCGCGCGCAAGCGCGTCAGGAGGGGGAGGTTTCATGAGCTACCAATTCAGCACTTCATTTCTGTATGCCGAGGGTTCGGCCCACGATTGTTCGACCACTCCGACCACCACCATCACCAGTCGCTGTTGCGCCAGCACTCCGGGATCCCCGTCGAGTCCGCGCTGACCTGAAGCAATCCATTTAAATCGGATCCGGCCTGACGTCGGCACGTTGCCGAACGGCGGAGCTGTGTCCGGAGTTTGCTTCGCGACGCCGCGGCGTGGCGTGAGCCGTCATGCTTTCGCCCGCCGCGTTGACCATCACTCAATCTGAAAAGCTGCTGAAATGTCGAATATGGAACATGATCGCTGGTCTCGCGTCAAAGGCCGCCTGCGCACGAGCGTCGGCGAGGACGTGTATTCGAGCTGGTTCGCCCGCATGGACCTCGAGGCCATTCAGCAAGAGAGCGTGCATCTGTCGGTGCCGACGCGTTTCCTGAAGAGCTGGATTCAGACGCACTATTCCGACAAGGTGCTGACCTGCTGGCAGGCCGAGATTCCGGAAGTGAATCGCATCGAGGTGACGGTGCGCTCGCCGATGCGCGCCTCGACGCCGGCCGCCAAGGACGCGGCGCTTCCGGCAGAACAGCGTCGTGAAGACCAACGCCCTGCGCCCGAGCTGCGCACCACCAATGCGACGGCGCCCGCGGCCTCCAATCATGACGCGCTCGGCGGCTCGCCGCTCGATCCGCGACTGACCTTTGCGAGCTTCGTGGTCGGCCGCTCCAACACGCTGGCGCACGCCGCCGCCAAGCAGGTGGCCGAAGGCCGCCGCGGCGATCCGGTGATGTTCAACCCGCTGTACATCCATTCCGGCGTCGGACTCGGTAAGACGCATCTGCTGCAGGCCGTGACCTGGGCCGGCAATTCCGGCACCGAGCGCAAGGTGCTGTATCTCACCGCCGAGAAGTTCATGTACGGCTTCGTCGCCGCGCTGAAGACGCAGACCTCGCTTGCGTTCAAGGAAGCGCTGCGCGGCATCGACGTGCTGGTGATCGACGACCTGCAGTTCCTGCAGGGCAAGACCACGCAGGCCGAGTTCTGCCACACGTTGAACGCGCTGATCGACGCCGGCCGTCAGGTCGTGGTGGCGGCCGACCGTCCGCCATCCGATCTGGAAAGCCTCGACGAGCGCGTGCGCTCGCGGCTCGCCGGCGGCCTCGTCGTCGAGATGGCGACGCTCGGCGAAGACCTGCGCCTCGGCATTCTGAAATCCCGCGTGGTGGCAGCGCGTGCGCATCATGCGAGCTTCGACGTGCCGCAGCCGGTGCTGGAATATCTGGCGCGCACCATCACGCATAACGGCCGCGACCTCGAAGGCGCGATCAACCGTCTGCTCGCCCACTCCAAGCTGAACAATCAGCCGGTGACGCTGGAGATGGCGGAGCACGAAGTGCGCGACCTGATCCGCCCGCAGGAGCCGAAGCGGATCAAGATCGAGGACATTCAGCGCGTCGTGGCGCGGCAGTACAATGTCAGCCGCTCCGACCTGTTGTCGTCGCGCCGCACCGCCAATGTGGTGCGCCCGCGCCAGGTCGCGATGTATCTGGCCAAGACGCTGACGCTCCGGTCGCTGCCGGAGATCGGCCGTCGCTTCGGCGGCCGCGACCACACCACCGTGCTGCACGCCGTGCGCAAAATCGAAGGGCTGGTGTCCAAGGACAACACGCTCAATGACGAGGTCGAGTCGCTGAAGCGTCAGCTCCAGGAGTAGGCGCCGGTTTCGTGCCGCGGCCTGCCGGGGCGCTTTGCAGACGGAAAAATCGGGGAAATTCCGACGCCTAAGGCGGGCGCGCTCTTGCGTCCGCCGGCCTAACACGCCACCTTGCGGTCCCCCCGCGGGGTTGGGCGACATCCCGCAGGGTTTCTCGTGCCGCGGCGCCGTTTCCGGCTGCCCGGCTCCTCCATACCTCCGGGGACTCCATCACACGATGCGGGTACGGATCAGGCGGGTCTTGTCATGAAGGTCACGGTCGAACGCGCGCAATTGTTGAAGTCGCTGGGCCACGTCCACCGCGTGGTCGAACGTCGCAACACCATTCCGATTCTCGGCAACGTGCTGGTGCGCGCCGAAAACGCTCAGCTCTCGCTGAAGGCGACCGACCTCGACCTCGAGGTCACCGAGACGCTGCCGGCCGAAACCGCGACCGCGGGCTCGACCACCGTGCCGGCCCACATGTTCTACGACATCGTCCGCAAGCTGCCGGACGGCTCGCAGATCGTGCTTGAGACCGACGGCGACCGTTCGGTGCTGGCGATCCGCGCCGGCCGTTCGCGCTTCACGCTGCAGACGCTGCCGGAGAGCGACTTCCCGGATCTCGCCGCCGGCGAGATGAGCCATTCGTTCTCGGTGCCGGCGTCCGACGTCAAGCGGCTGATCGATCGCACCCAGTTCGCGATCTCGACCGAGGAAACCCGCTACTACCTGAACGGCATCTATCTGCACACCGCCGGCTCGGCAAAGGACGGCAAGCTGCGCGCGGTAGCCACCGACGGCCATCGTCTGGCGCAGGTCGATCTGGCGCAGCCGGCCGGCGCAGCCGGCATGCCGGGCGTGATCGTGCCGCGCAAGACCGTCGGCGAAGTGCAGCGACTGATCGAAGACACCGAGGCCGAGATCGGCCTCGAGCTCTCCGCCGGCAAGATCCGCTTCACGATCGGCAACGTGGTGCTGACCTCCAAGCTGATCGACGGCACGTTCCCGGACTATGGACGCGTGATCCCGCAGAACAACGACAAGGAACTGATCGTCGACAAGAAGGACTTCGAAGCCGCGGTCGACCGCGTCTCGACGATCTCCAGCGAACGCGGCCGCGCCGTGAAGCTCGCGCTCAGCGCCGGCAAGCTGGTGTTGTCGGTGACCAATCCGGATTCCGGCAGCGCGACCGAAGAACTCGAAGTCGAATACGCCTCCGACCCGCTCGATATCGGCTTCAACTCCCGCTATTTGCTCGACATCGCCGCCCAGATCGAAGGCGAAGTCGCCGTCCTGCGCCTCGCCGACCCTGGCTCGCCGACTCTGATCCAGGACCGCGACAAGCAGAACTCACTGTACGTGCTGATGCCGATGCGGGTGTAATACGAGCTGCTTCAACAGCACCATCGTCGTCGCCCGGCTTGACCGGGCGATCCAGTATTCCAGTGCGCATCGGAAATAACGAAGGCTCTGGGATACTGGCCCCTCCGCTTTCGCGGAGGGTGACGGCGGTGCGAGTTGCAGCCCCTCGCAACTCCCCAGCGCAAGCCATTGCATGACCGCCTCCCGCATCACCCGCCTGTCGCTGTCGCATTTCCGGAGTTATCGGGCGGCGTCGCTGACGACGGCGGCGGAGCGCGTGGTGCTGGTGGGAGCCAATGGGGCCGGCAAGACCAATTGCCTGGAGGCCATCTCGTTTCTGTCGCCAGGGCGCGGGTTGCGGCGGGCGACTCTCGACGATGTCGCCGACAATGAGGGCGACGGCTCGTGGGCCGTGGCGGCCGAGGTCGAGGGGGCGTTTGGGCTGGCGACGCTCGGCACCGGGATCGATCCACCGCGCGCTGACGCGCCGACGACGCGTCGTTGCCGGATCGACCGCGAGCCGGTCGGCTCTGCCACCGCGTTCGGCGATCACCTACGCATGGTGTGGCTGACGCCGGCGATGGATGGGCTGTTCATGGGCGCGGCGTCCGAACGGCGGCGATTCTTCGACCGGCTGGTGCTGGCGATCGACAGCCAGCATTCTGGCCGCGTCTCGGCACTCGACCGCAGCCTGCGGTCGCGCAACCGCTTGCTCGAAGATTATCGCAACGCCGACTCGCATTGGCTCGACGCGATCGAGCGCGAGACCGCCGAACTCGCGGTGGCGGTCGCGGCGATGCGCGGCCAGACCGCCACCCGGCTCGCCGCGATGCTCGACGCCCGCGGCGCCGCCTCGGCGTTTCCCTCGGCCAAGATTATGCTCGACGGCTGGATGGAGACCGCGCTGCTGGCTGAGCCCGCCACCGCAGTGGAAGATCGCTATCGCGGCGTGCTGCGCGACAGCCGCCCCCGCGACGCCGCCGCCGGCCGCACGCTGGACGGTCCGCATCTGACGGACCTCGAAGTCGTCTACGCGCCGAAGGCGATGCCGGCACGCGACGCCTCCACCGGCGAGCAGAAGGCGCTGCTGATTGGCCTGGTGCTGGCGCATGCCCAGCTGGTCTCGGAGATGACCGGCATCACGCCGCTGCTGCTGCTCGACGAAGTGGTGGCGCATCTCGATCCCGGCCGCCGCGCCGCGCTGTTCGACGAGTTGGCCCGGCTCGGCGCGCAGGTCTGGATGACCGGCGCCGACCCCGCGGCATTCGCCGAGATCGGTGCCGGCGCCGAGATTTTCACCGTCGAATCCGGCCGCATCTCGCCGCAAAAATGAGCCGCGACCGAGCTGTTGCGGACACCAAAACCGGCGGTTCCGCAGCGCCGTCGGGCGGCCTTCGAATCGGCCGTTTCGCGGCTTGCGAATCGCAGAAAAAATCCTACATCTTCAATCACTTGTCACACGCGACTTAGGGCTAGGCGCGCCCCGTATTTCGTGGCACAAAGAACACCTCATCGCGCCGTCGCACGCCGATTCGATTTCATCCTTCAAAGGTTGTTGCATGACTGAACCCGCCCGGCAGCCGATCGCCGAAACCCCGCCGCCCGTGCCCGCCGAATACGGCGCGGAATCGATCCGGGTGCTGAAGGGGCTCGACGCCGTGCGCAAGCGGCCCGGCATGTATATCGGCGACACCGACGACGGCTCGGGCCTGCACCACATGGTGTACGAAGTCGTCGACAACGCCATCGACGAGGCGCTCGCCGGTCACGCCAGCGCGGTCGAAGTGATCCTCAACGCCGACGGTTCGGTGACGGTGCGCGACGACGGTCGCGGCATCCCGGTGGACATCCACAAGGGCGAAGGCGTCTCGGCGGCCGAGGTCATCATGACCCAGCTGCACGCCGGCGGAAAATTCGACCAGAACTCCTACAAGGTGTCGGGCGGCCTGCACGGCGTCGGCGTCTCGGTGGTCAATGCGCTGTCGAGCAAGCTGGTGCTACGTGTGTGGCGCAACGACAAGGAGCACTACATCGAGTTCGCCCATGGCGAAGCGGTGGCGCCGCTCAGCGTGGTCGGCGAGGCCAACGGCCGGCGCGGCACCGAGGTGACGTTCTACGCCTCGGCCGAAACCTTCACCAATGTCGAATACGACTTTGCCACGCTGGAGCACCGGCTGCGCGAACTCGCCTTCCTCAATTCCGGCGTCAACATCCTGCTGTCCGACCTGCGCCACGCGGTCGAGAAGCGCGAAGAGATGCGCTACGAGGGTGGCGTCACCGAATTCGTGAAGTATCTCGACCGCAACAAGAAGCCGATCGTCGAGATGCCGATCGTGGTGGGCGCCGACCTCAATGGCATTTCGGTCGAGGCCGCTCTGTGGTGGAACGACACGTACCACGAGAACGTGCTGTGCTTCACCAACAACATCCCGCAGCGCGATGGTGGTACGCATCTGGCTGGCTTCCGCGCCGCGCTGACGCGCCAGCTCACCGGCTACGCCGACAACAACGCCAAGAAGGAAAAGGTGGCGCTGACCGGCGACGATTGCCGCGAAGGCCTCACCGCGGTGCTGTCGGTGAAGGTGCCGGACCCGAAGTTCTCGTCGCAGACCAAGGACAAGCTGGTGTCCTCGGAAGTACGCCCGGTGGTCGAGAACGTTCTCAACGAAGCGCTCGCCGCCTGGTTCGAAGAACATCCGAGCGAAGCCAAGACCATCGTCGGCAAGGTGATCGAAGCCGCCGCCGCCCGCGAAGCCGCGCGAAAAGCGCGCGAGCTGACGCGGCGCAAGGGCGCGCTCGACATCGCCTCGCTGCCCGGCAAGCTCGCCGACTGCCAGGAGCGCGATCCGTCGAAATCCGAACTGTTTATCGTCGAGGGCGACTCGGCCGGCGGCTCCGCCAAGCAGGGCCGCAACCGCGAATTCCAGGCCGTGCTGCCGCTACGCGGAAAGATCCTCAATGTCGAGCGCGCGCGTTTCGACAAGATGCTGTCGTCCGAGCAGATCGGCACGCTGATCACCGCGCTCGGCACCGGCATCGGCCGCGACGATTTCGACCTGTCGAAGCTGCGCTACCACAAGATCATCCTGATGACCGACGCCGACGTCGACGGCGCGCATATCCGGACGCTGCTGCTGACGTTTTTCTTCCGGCAGATGCCGGCGCTGATCGAGGGCGGCTTCCTCTACATCGCCCAGCCGCCGCTCTACAAAGTGACGCGCGGCAAGTCCGAACAGTATCTCAAGGACGAGCGCGCGCTCGAGGACTATCTGATCTCCACCGGGCTCGACGATTGCGCCTTCAAGCTGGCCAACGGCGAAGTGCGCGGCGGCCGCGACCTGCTGGCGCTGGTCGAAGACGCGCGCGCCATCCGCTCCACCCTGAACAATCTGCACAGCCGCTACAATCGCAGCGTGGTCGAGCAGGCGGCGATCGCCGGCGTGCTGAGCCCGCGGATCACCAGCGACGTCGCCACCGCCACCGAGGCCGCCGCCTATATCGCGCGCCGGCTCGACGTGCTGGCCGACGAAGTCGAGCGCGGCTGGACCGGCCGCTTCGTCGAGGGCGAAGGCTTCCACTTCGAGCGCACCGTCCGCGGCGTCAAGGACGTGGCGATGATCGACGATGCGCTGCTCGGCTCCGCCGATGCCCGCAAGCTCGACGAATACGCAGCCGTGCTGCAGGAGGTCTATCCGCGCCCCGGCATGCTCCGCCGCAAGGACGCCGAGACCGCCATCCATGGCCCGGTGAGCCTGTTCGAAGCGGTGACCGACGCCGGCCGCAAGGGCATCGCCCTGCAGCGCTACAAAGGCCTCGGCGAGATGAACCCGGGCCAGCTCTGGGAAACCACGCTCGACACCAACGCCCGCTCGCTGCTGCAGGTGAAGGTGCGCGAGGTCGACGAAGCCGACGACATCTTCACCAAGCTGATGGGCGACGTCGTCGAACCCCGCCGCGAGTTCATCCAGGAGAACTCGCTCAGCGCGACGGTGGACGTGTAGAGCACTCCACCGACCAATCGAACCGATTCCAAAAGCACGACGCCCTCATCCTGAGGAGCCCGGCGAAGCCGGGCGTCTCGAAGGATGGGGCCGCGCATACCCTGCGGCGCATGGTTCGAGACGGCGCTGCGCGCCCCTCACCATGAGGTTTTGCTCGTGGGCAGCGCTCGACAGAGATAGCCGGAGCCTCGCAAGCACGGCCGCTCAGCTTTGCCATGCTGAGCGCTACGCCGCCTCCCCCGTCTTCAGCACGCCGCGGCGGATCTGGTCTTCTTCGATCGACTCGAACAGCGCCTTGCAGTTGCCTTCGCCGAAGCCGTCGTCGCCCTTGCGCTGGATGAATTCGAAGAAGATCGGGCCGATCGCATTGGCCGAGAAGATCTGCAGCAGCACCTTCGTCTGGCCGCCGTCGACCACACCCTCGCCGTCGATCAGGATGCCGTTCCGCTGCAGCCGGACGATGTCCTCGCCGTGCTTCGGCAGCCGCGCGTCGATCTTTTCGAAGTACGTCTGCGGCGGCGACGGCATGAATGGCAGGCCGGCGTCGCGCAGGCCCTCGACGGTGCGATAGATGTCGCGGCAGCCGCAGGCGATGTGCTGGATGCCTTCGCCGCGATACAGCGTCAGATATTCTTCGATCTGGCCCGAGTCGCCGGCGTCCTCGTTGATCGGAATCCGGATCTTGCCGTCCGGGCTCGTGAGCGCGCGCGAGAACAGGCCGGAGGCGCGCCCTTCGATGTCGAAGAAACGGATCTGCCGGAAGTTGAACAGCTTGGCGTAGAACCCGGTCCACACGTCCATTCGGCCGCGATGGACGTTGTGGGTGAGGTGATCGATGTAATAGAGCCCCGCGCCCGATGGTCGGGCATCGCGAGCGCCGACCCACTCGAACTCTTCATCATAAGCCGAGCCCTTGGCACCGTAGCGATCGACGAAGTACAGCAGGCTGCCGCCGATGCCCTTGATGGCCGGCACGTCGAGCGTCTTCTGCGCGGCGGTGACGCCCGCGGGCTCGGCGCCGAGCGACAGTGCGCGTTCATAGGCCTTCTGTGCATCGACGACACGGAACGCCATCGAGGGCGCGCACGGCCCATGCGCGGCGACGAAGTCGGTGCCGTGGCTGCCGGGCTGCTCGTTGACCAGATAGTTGACGTCGCCCTGGCGATAGACCGAGATCGCCTTGCTGCGATGCTTAGCGACCAGGCTGAAGCCCATCAGCTTGAAGAGAGCATGGAGTTGGGCCGGATAGGGATGGGCGAACTCCACGAACTCGAAGCCGTCAGTGCCCATCGGATTGTCGGCGCTGATCGTGGCCGGCTGCGCATCGTGCGGAAATGGTCCCATCGGCGGATCCTCCAGATTGGTTCTTGAGCCGGTATTATTGTCCGCAGCGCGCGCAATATGCGTGCAAATGAGAACCCATGGCGCTAGCTTGCGCACGATCCGTGCATCAAACCTCGCTTAAGCGCATGATGTCTGTCGACGCCTTCGATCTGAAGATCCTGAGCGCCCTGCAGGACGACGGCCGCCTCACCAATCAGGAGCTGGCCGATCGGGTGCAGCTGTCGCCGTCGCAATGCTCGCGGCGGCGGATGCGGCTGGAGCAGGACAACGTCATCACCGGCTATCGCGCCGAGCTCGCTGCCGATGCACTCGGCTTCGGCGTCGTCGCCTTCATCCAGATCACGCTGGCCACCCATTCTCCCGACAACGCGGAGAAGTTTCGCGCGCTGATCGGCCGCATCGACGAAATCCAGGAGGCCTACTCGCTGACCGGCGACGCCGACTACGTGATCAAGGCCGTGCTTCGCGACCTCAAGGGCTTATCCGACCTCGTCAACAACGTGCTGATGCCGCACCAGAGCGTCGCGCACGTGCGCTCGTCGATCGTCCTCGACCGGCTCAAGGAAAGCTCGCGGCTGCCGCTGAAGCAGCTCACGGGCGCCTGAGTCCGATCTTCTGTCCGACGATGTGAAGCATACTCGTGGCATCACAGCCGCCGACGTGACGGCGCTTTGGCCGCGGCTGCTCCTCGATTGACCTGAACGTCGCCGGAAACATACGCGCTCGGCGGCGTTCTGCACCGGCACGTTGTCTCCGACGAACGGACCGGTCCATGGTGGAACTCAGCGACTTTCAATTCTCCCGACGGAACCTTTTGCTGGGCTCCGCGGCGACGATCGCGATCGGCGCCAAGCCGGGCACAGCGGCGGCCCAAGCATCTTCGGCACTGACAGCCTCTCCCGCGGCCGAGACTGCGCCGTCGACCGCCAAGGTGTCGTTCACCGTCAACGGCGCGGCGCGCGATCTCGAACTCGATACACGCACCACCTTGCTCGACGCACTGCGCGAGCATCTGCATCTCACCGGCTCGAAGAAGGGCTGCGACCAAGGCCAGTGCGGCGCCTGCACGGTGATCGTCGACGGACGCCGGATCGCCTCGTGCCTGTCGCTGGCGGTGATGCACGAGGGCGACCAGATCACCACGATCGAAGGCCTCGGCACGCCCGACAAGCTGCATCCGATGCAGGCCGCTTTCGTCAAGCACGACGGCTATCAATGCGGCTATTGCACGCCGGGGCAGATCTGCTCGGCGGTTGCGGTGCTGGACGAGATCAAGGCCGGCATTCCCAGTCACGTCACTGCGGACCTGATGGCCAAGCCGGAGCTCACCAATATCGAGCTGCGCGAACGCATGAGCGGCAACATCTGCCGCTGCGGCGCCTATTCCAACATCGCCGAGGCGATCACTGAAGTCGCAGGGAGGCCGGCATGAAGCCGTTTACTTACGAGCGCGCCAAATCCCCCGCCGAAGCCGCCGCGGCCGCCGCGCGCACCGCGAACGCCAAATTCGTCGCCGGCGGCACCAATCTGCTCGACCTGATGAAGCTGCAAATCGAAGCGCCGCAGCATCTGATCGACGTCAACAACATCGGCCTCGACAAGATCGAAGAGACACAGGACGGCGGCCTGCGGATCGGCGCACTGGTGCGCAACACCGACCTCGCCGCCGATCAGCGCGTGCGCCGCGACTACGCAGTGCTGTCGCGCGCGCTGCTGGCCGGCGCCAACGGCCAGTTGCGCAATCAAGCGACCACCGCGGGCAATCTGCTGCAGCGGACGCGGTGTCCCTATTTCTACGACACCAACCAGCCGTGCAACAAACGCGCTCCCGGCAGCGGCTGCGGCGCATTGCAGGGCTATAGTCGGCAACTCGCCATCGTCGGCGTCAGCGATGCCTGCATCGCGACGCATCCGAGCGACATGGCTGTGGCGATGCGTGTTCTCGACGCGACGGTCGAGACCGTGAGCGGCGATAGAGCGACCCGGACGATTCCGATCGCGGACTTTCATCGTTTGCCCGGCGACCGGCCGCAAGACGACACCACGCTGCGCGCCGGCGAACTGATCACCGCGGTGACGCTGCCGAAGCCGGCTGGTGGCACGCATATCTATCGCAAAGTGCGTGATCGTGCGTCGTTCGCCTTCGCGCTGATTTCGGTCGCGGCGATCGTGCAGCGTGACGGCAGTGGCCGGGTCGCGCTCGGCGGCGTCGCGCACAAGCCGTGGCGCAACGAGGCTGCCGAGGCCGAGATGCCGCGCGGCGCGCAGGCGGTGACGCGCAAGCTGCTCGCCGATGCCCGCACCACCGAACAGAACGCCTTCAAGGTGCCGCTGGTCGAGCGAACGCTCGGCTCCGTGCTGGCGGAAGCGAAAGGCTGATCCGATGAAATTCGACGCTCCCGCAACGACCAACCCGATCGACCGCCTCAAGGTCGTCGGCCAGCCGGTCGACCGCATCGACGGGCCGCTGAAAACCACCGGCACCGCCCGCTACGCCTATGAGCGCCACGACGTCGCGCCGAATGCGGCTTACGGCTACATCGTCGGCGCCGGCATCACCAAGGGCCGCATCAGGAGCATCGATCTGGCCGCAGCCAAGGCGGCGCCGGGCGTGCTGGCGATCGTTACCGCCGACACTGCCGGCAAGCTCAACAAGGGCGGCAAGAACACCGCCAAGCTTCTCGCCGGACCCGAGGTGCAGCATTATCACCAAGCCGTCGCTGTCGTAGTCGCCGAGACGTTCGAACAGGCCCGCGCGGCGGCGCAGCTGGTGCGCGTCGACTATCAGCGCGAGCGCGGCAGCTTCGATCTGGCCGCCGAGCGCGGCAATGCCAAGCCCGCGAAGGTGATGTCCGACCCCAGCGATTCTTCGGTCGGAGACTTCAATGCCGCCTTCGCCACGGCGCCGGTGAAGATCGACCAGACCTACAGCACCGCCGATGAATCGCACGCGATGATGGAGCCGCACGCCTCGACGGCGATGTGGGAGGGCGACAAGCTCACGGTGTGGACGTCGAACCAGATGATCGCCTGGGGCGTCGGCGACCTCGCCAAGACGCTCGGCATCCCGAAGGAAAACGTGCGGCTGGTGTCGCCCTTTATCGGCGGCGGCTTCGGCGGCAAGCTGTTCCTGCGTGCCGACGCCGTGCTGGCGGCGCTGGGCGCGAAAGCCGCGGGGCGGCCGGTCAAGCTGACGATGCAACGCGCGCTGGTGTTCAACAATACCACGCATCGCCCCGCCACCATCCAGCGCATCCGCATCGGCGCCGAGCGCGACGGCAAGATCACCGCGATCGGCCACGAGAGCTGGTCGGGCGATTTGCCGGACGGCAAGCCGGAAGGCGCGATCAGTCAGACCCGCCTGCTCTATGCGGGTGCCAATCGCATGACGGCGACGCGGCTCGCGGTGCTCGATCTGCCGGAAGGCAATTCGATGCGGGCGCCTGGCGAAGCGCCTGGCATGATGGCCCTGGAGATCGCTGTCGATGAGATCGCCGAAAAGCTCAAGCTCGATCCGGTCGAATTCCGACTCCGCAATGATACGCAGACCGTTCCCGACGTCGCCGAGGCGGCGTCGGCCGATCAGCAGAAAACCCAGGGTGACGCCAAGACCACGACACCGAACCGGCCGTTCTCGCAGCGGCAACTGATCGAATGTCTGCGTATCGGCGCCGAGAGGTTCGGCTGGGACAAGCGTAATCCGCAGCCGGCATCGGTGCGCAACGGGCGCTTCCTCGTCGGCATGGGTGTCGCCGCTGCGTTCCGCAACAATATGCTGACCAAATCCGCAGCGCGCGTGCGACTGGAGCCGGACGGCACGCTGGTGGTCGAGACCGACATGACCGATATCGGCACCGGCAGCTACACGATCATCGGCCAGACTGCGGCGGAGATGCTCGGCGTGCCGTTGCAGAGGGTGTCGGTGCGGCTCGGCGACTCGCGGTTTCCGGTGTCGGCCGGCTCCGGCGGACAATGGGGCGGTAATAACTCCACGGCCGGCGTCTACGCCGCCTGCGTGAAGCTGCGCGAAGCTGTCGCCAGCAAGCTCGGCTTCAATTCGGCCGAAGCCGAATTCGACGGCGGCGAAGTCCGCGCCGGCAATCGCCGCGTGTCGCTGGCCGACGCGGTGCGCGACGGCGCGCTCGAGGCGGAAGATGGCATCGAATATGGCGATCTCCAAAAGAAGGCGCAGCAATCGACCTTCGGGGCCCACTTCGTCGAAGTCGGCGTCGATGCCGCCACCGCCGAAATCCGCGTGCGGCGAATGCTCGCCGTCTGTGCCGCCGGCCGCATCCTCAATCCGAAGACGGCGCGCAGCCAGGTGATCGGCGCGATGACGATGGGCGTCGGCGCCGCCTTGATGGAAGAGCTGGTGGTCGACAAGAAGGTGGGGTTCTTCGTCAACCACGATCTCGCCGGCTACGAAGTGCCGGTGCACGCCGACATCCCGCATCAGGACATGATGTTCCTCGACGAGACCGATCCGATGTCGTCGCCGATGAAGGCCAAGGGCGTCGCCGAACTCGGCATCTGCGGCGTTGCCGCCGCCATCGCCAACGCGGTGTACAACGCCACCGGCGTGAGGGTGCGCGACTATCCGGTGACGTTGGACAAGCTGATCGACAAGATGCCGCCGGTGGGGTGAGCGGGAGCACTCGTTGCGCAGATAACGCTCGCCCGCTCCATGCACTGAGTCCTCATCCTGAGGAGCCCGGCAAAGCCGGGCGTCTCGAAGGATGGGCGAGCAGCATCGCTGGCACATGGTTCGAGACGGCGCTTCGCGCCTCCTCACCATGAGGCAGTGCTTGATCCAATGACCGGAAGCTTGCTACCCGCGCGGGACTGAGATCCGGCACACGACGCCGGTGGGACGAAACTCCAGCTTCGCGCCGCCGCTGCCGAGGCTGCGGGAGATCAGCGTCTGGCCGAAGCCGGACGAGGTCGGCGGTGTCACCAGCGGCCCGTCCTGCTCCTGCCACTCGATGATCAGCTCGTCGCCGCCTGCTTCCAATCGGCGCACGGCGATCTTGCCGCCCGGCACGGACAGCGCGCCATACTTCACCGCGTTGGTCACCAGCTCGTGGAACACCAGCCCGAGCGACACCGCGACCTTGGCGTCGACAGCGATATCGAGGCCCTCGGTGACGATCCGGCCGCTCGACAGCGACGCGAACGGCTCCAGCTCGGCGCCGAGAACGTCCTTGATCTGCAGGTTTTCCCAGGACGCATTGGACAGTAGCGTATGCGTCGCCGCCAGCGCCTGCAGCCGGCCGGAGAACGACTTCTGGAAATCCTCGATGGTGCGCTCGTGCGCGGCGGTGCGGGCGCAGATCGCCATCACCATCGCCAGCGTGTTCTTGACGCGATGGTCGAGCTCGCCCATCAGCAGCGCCTGACGTCGCTCGGCGGCCTTGCGGTGCGACAGGTCGACCAGCGTCACGACGCAGCCCTGCATCCGGTCGCCGGATACGACCAGCGGTGCCGCACTGATCATCACGTCGGTCACCGCTGCCGACGGCACCCGTACCGCGGCTTCGAGACCTTGCACCGGCATGCCGCTGATCGCCATGCCGACGATGTCGGCGCCGCTCATCAGATCGGTAGCGTCCGCGAAGGTCAGGTCGATCGCCTCGCCGAAAGTTCTGCCGATCGGCGACGCGGCGCAGATCCGCATCGCCGCGCCGTTGAGATGGCTGACGCGGCCGCCGCGGTCGCACACGATCACCGCTTCGTTGGCCGAGGCGAGAATGGCGCGGGCCAGCCGCTCGGACTCGCGCACCGCCGCGGCTTCTTCGCGCTCGCTTATATCCGTGAAGGTGATGGCGGTGCCGCGCACCACGCCGAAATCCAGCGGGGCTCCGGTGAGCAGGAGGCTGCGGGCGCCCGCCTCGGCGCGCAGATGAATCTCCGCGGTCTCGCGCTGCTGGGCGGCCTGCGCCAGTAGCCGGCGAAACTTGGCCTGGTTGACGGAGTCGAGCAGCCCGATCAGCACCGGCCCGGTGAGCGCGCCGGGCGACTGCCCGAGCAACATGCACAACGCGGCGTTGGCATAGAGCAGTTGGCCATCAGCGTCGAACGCCGCCGCGCCGACGTCCATCGTTTCCATGAAGGTGCGATACGATTGGCTGCTGCCTTCGAGCGTGAACACCTGTTCGCTGTCGCCGCCCGACACCACCACGGCGTCGATCTCGCCGTCGCGGATCGCCCGCAGGGTCGCCTCGGCTTCTTCGAGCCGCGCCTCGAGTTCAGTGCGGCTGAGCTCGGCGACCGCGGGCGCCACGTCAGGAGCCTTCGACCGATAGATGCACCAGCACCTTCGGCGTATCGGAGAGATCGCCGATGATCTTGCGGATCGGCACCGGCAGTTCCTTGACCAGCGTCGGGATCGCGACGATGCCGTGCTCGCGGGCGAGCTGCGGGTTCTTCTTCAGGTCGATCACTTCGACCTTGTACTTGCCGGCGAGGTGCTCGGCGCAGATCTTTTCGAGATTGCGGATCGCGGCCAGCGATTTCGGCGTTTCGCCGGCGACATACAATACGAGCTTGATCGGATCGGCCATCCCACTTTCCTATTTCGTGTCCGAGCCGGAGCGGCGCAGCCTGCGCGCCAGCGCCATCGACTCGGCGTCCATCTCGCTCTGCTTCAGAAAGGCATCTTCGGCGTCGGTCATTCGTTTCAATTCGGATTCGTCGGCGGCGAGTTCCGCCTGCAGCGCCTCGATCTGCGCCTGAGCCCTGCGGCGGCGATGCACGATCTGATCCTGCATCCGCGCCACATCGCCGCGGCGATTCGCCTCCGCGCGCCGCAGCCGCGCCTCCTCGGCGCGCCGCGCCGAGCCGGTGAGCGCGCCGCCTTCACCCAGATAGGGCTCAAGCAGGTGAATGCCATCGTCCGACATCACGAATTCGCGTACCTGATTGGAGTGCGACGTGCCGCGCGCCTTGAGCAGATACAGTTCGCGATTGAACTCGCCGTTCGACTCGCGATTGAGCAGCAGGATCCAGGCGTCCATCAGCGACGACAGACCCGCGTCGGTCTCGGCGTCCTGCGCGTGCGCGATGTGGGTGAACACGCCGGTGATGCCGTTCGACTTCAGATAGTCGACGATGCGCAGCAGCATCGACTGCACCTCGCCGATCTCGCCGGTGCCGACGAAGGCGGAGATCGGGTCGAGCACGACCAGGCCAGGCTTGAACCGCGCGACTTCGCGCAGGATCACCGCAAGATGCATTTCCAGGCTGTAGAAGGTCGGGCGCGCCGCGATGTAGCGCAGCTGCTTGGCCTCGATCCAGCGGCCGAGATCGGTGCCGATCGACTTCATGTTGCGCACGGTCTGCGCTTCGGATTCCTCGAACGACAGATACAGCGCGCGTTCGCCGCGGCGGCAGGCGGCATCGGCCATCATCCCCGACAGCGAACTCTTGCCGGAGCCGGCGACGCCGGTAATTAGTACGCTGCTGCCGCGATAGAAGCCGCCGCCCGCCATCATGTCGTCGAGATCGGCCACGCCGGTCGAGATCCGGTCTTCGAAGACCTTGTGGTTCAGGCCGAGCGACGACACCGGCAGCACGCTGAAGCCGTCTTCGTCGATCAGGAACGGATATTCATTGGTGCCGTGCGCGGTGCCGCGATATTTGACGATGCGCAGCCGGCGCGTCGAGATCTGGTTGTCGACGCGGTGGTCGAGCAGGATCACGCAGTCGGAGACGTATTCCTCGAGCCCCTGCCGGGTCAACGTGCCGTCGCCGCGCTCGCCGGTGATGACCGCCGTCAGCCCCTTCTGCTTCAGCCAGTCGAACAGCCGGCGGATTTCGGCGCGCAGCACGGCCGGATTCTGAAACGCCGAGAACAGGCTCTCGATGGTGTCGAGCACAATGCGCTTGGCACCGATCTGGTCGACGGCGAATTCGAGCCGCAGAAACAGCGCTTCGAGATCGTAATCGCCGACCTCGGCGACTTCGGTCGGATCGATGGCGATGTGCTCGATCAGAATGCGCTCCTGATCGATCAGCCCCTGCAGATCGAAGCCGAGCGACTGGACGTTATCGACGATGTCGACCGGCCGCTCCTCGAACGTGACGAAGACGCCGGCCTCGCCGTAGTGACGCGCGCCGTTGATCAGGAAGGTCGAGGCGAACAACGTCTTGCCGCAGCCGGCGGAGCCGCACACCAGACTCGGGCGCCCCGAAGGCAGACCGCCCAGCGTGAGATCGTCAAAACCTTCGATGCCGGTGCGGGACTTAGCGATGCCTTCGGTCATTTGAACTCGGAATTCTTCGTCTTCCAAGTTTGTATTTGAACCGGAACCGCCTGCCTAGTGGGCGCCAATGAAAATGAAATGCAGGGAGTTAGGAACTTTTGGCGATGTTCGGATTTTACCGCCGAACGACCCGGCATGTATCAATTGATACAATTTCGTAGGCAAATACGCGACGGGGTTACCTCCCCCGGCTCGAAATCACTCCGTACCACCCAAGCCCCCGATAGGTCTCGTAGCCGGGCGTCAGGTGGAAACCGACCAACGCGCCGGAGCCGTCCCGGTACGTACCGCTCCGCTGGCCTGAGGTGCGCAACGGCAGGCGCTCGTCGAGCAAGCCCTGGCCGTCCGACGCAGCGATTACCCGATAACTCGAATCCACCAGTAGAACCCGGGCGTTGTCGTGCGGATCGAGCCGCACGCCTTCGACGATCGCCCGGGCCTGCGGCTCCCAGTCGAAATGAATGGCCAGAATGCCGATCGGCGCGCCGTCGCTGCGGCCCTGGCTGCGCACGCTGGCGCAATAGGTCGCCACCATCGCGTTGCCGAGCTGCGGCATCCGCTCGATGTCGCCGGCGACGTAGTCGTCGCCCGAGCGCAGCCGCCGGGCCTGCTCGAACCAGCCGCAGCCGGCGACGCTGGTGCCGACCACGTCGAACCGGTCCGGTCGGCCATTGGCGATCACCTTGCCGTCGAGGCTGCACAGCCACAGATCGAGATAGACCGTATAGGCGCCGAGGATCACTGCGAGCCGCTCGCTAACGTGGCCGACATTCTGCGGCGATGGGCCTGCCGCACAGTCGACGACGGCGGAGTCGGTCGCCCACCAGCGCACGTCGCAGGTTCGTTCATAGAGATTACGGTCGATCAGCTCGACCGCGTTCAGCGACAGATCGACCAGCCGGTCGCCGCGCGACCGCTCGCTCATCGTGTCGATGGTGTTGATCAGTTCGCCGGTGCGCCGAGTGAGCTGGCTTTCGAGATCGCGCGCGATCTCCTCGATCTGGGCGCCGACGTTGCGGACCTCCTGGGCGACGATGGCGAAGCTGGCTCCCTGCTTGCCGGCGCGCGCACTTTCGATCAGCGCGTTGAGCGCCAGGATCTTCATCTGGCTGGTGATCTTCTGGATCGACTTGGTCTTGCCGCAAGCGATCTCATTGACCTCGGAGGTCAGCCGGGCGACCAGCGCCGAGACGTCCGCCTTGCCCGCATCGGCCTCTTGCGAGGCGGACTGGACCGTCCTTCCCAACGCTATGCTCATGTGTTTCCCGCCCCGGCGTCTCGCACCGGAGCGTCAAACTAATTGACTATTCCTAATTTCGACTAAACCCGAAAACTGGAACTAAGAACTCGAATTGTGCCGACAACACAGAGAGGATCGAGCCTCAATTGTTCAGAAGTGATCAGTCTCGCCGCGGCGAGCTAATCGCGCGCGCACCCGATCGTCGCGGAACCCGGTCCCTGTCGTAAGATGATCCTTCCCGATCAGGCCGCCGTCAGCGGCGGCACCGGCAGGGCGGTAACCGATTTGATCTTCTCCATCGCGAAACGCGACGTGACGTTCTTGAGCGCCACCGTTCCGATCAGCCGCTTGTAGAAGACGTCGTAAGCGCGCATGTCGGCGACGACGACGCGGAGCATGTAATCGACGTCGCCGGCCATCCGGTAGAACTCGATCACTTCCGGCATTGCCGCCACGGCATCCGCAAAGGTCTTGAGCCAGGCTTCCGAATGGTCGCCGCTCTCGATCGAGACGAACACCGACAAGCCGAGGCCGATCTTGTCCTGATCGACCAGCGCGACCCGGCGGGTGATCACGCCGTCGGCCTCCAGTCGTTGAATCCGCTTCCAGCATGGTGTCGACGACAGCCCGACCCGGTCGCCGATCTCGGCCACCGACAGCGAGGCATCCTGTTGCAGGACGGTCAGGATTTTCCGGTCGATCGCATCGAGGCGACGGCTGGTTTCGACAACGGGAGTCTCGACGTCAGACATGAGAGAACATTCTTCCAAATCAAATGATGCGAGGCATCATACGTGGAAGATTTTTTCACGCAAGTCTGTGTTTTGGGTCGCCGAAAGGCTTCGCCCTTTGGATTTAAGCGGGAAGCCGGGCAGTTCAGGCCAGCCCAAGCTTCAAACCACGGCTGGGGCGAAGACTCTCGACCAGGCGCAGCGCGGCCTTCTGGGCGTCTCCGGCGGAGCGAAAACCCTGCCCCTCGAGCGCTGTGAAATCGTCGGTGGCGGCATGAAAGCGAAAGCCGCGGCCGTCGCGAACGACGATGCCGGCGGCGCGCGAATTGACTTCGATGATGAAGGCGGAGGACGCGCTGGCTGGGGACATGGCGGCTGCTGACTCGAAGCTGGCGATTCGCGGGGTGCGATCGCCGGCCTGATAGCCGCGCTCTGCGTCAGGCCTATGAAAGCCCCTTAACGCTTTGGTGCTGCGACGGTTTGTCCAACCTCTCGCCGCGGACAGCGCAACCTCTCCCGCTTGTGCGAGAGGTCGGATCGCGCAACGATCCGGGCGAGGGCTGCGACGGATCGCGGGCTCACGGCTCGGGGCGCCCCCACCCCAGCCCTCGCCCGCACGCGGGAGAGGGAGCGCGCTGCGACGCGCGGCAACGGCCTGCATCAAGTCGCCGGATGGCGCTCCGCGCACCGATCGAGACAACTGCCGATCAGCAGCAGGACATCGGCGGAAACATCGGCTGCAGTTTGCGCAGCGCGCGGTAGAACCGCGCGAAGATCCGGTAGGGCCAGGGCTGCGCCTGCAGCCAGCGTTCCTTGACGTCGTCGTCGCTGCCGGGCGGGACGTCGATGCGCGGCTCGGCCGGCGCGGGGGGCGGGATCAGGGCGTCGGGATCGACATAAGTGAGCAGTGCCATGAGAGCCTCGCTCTGCCTTTTGGGCTTTAGCCTCGTTTCGGAGCCGGCGGCGCTGGCTGGTCGTCGTCGGAAATCGCGCGCCATGCGGCGCCGTCGAGATCTTCGTATTGGCCGCTCTTCAGCGACCACAGGAACGCCGCGAGGCCGAGCAGGCCGAGCACCAGCGCCAACGGCACCAGGATCACCATGACTTCCATTTACCTGCCTCCCCGGCGGACGCGGCGGGCGCGCATCGCATTCAGCATCACCAGCACCGACGAGCCGGACATCGCCAGCGCGGCGATCAGCGGCGTCGCCAACCCGGCGATCGCGATCGGTACCGCCAGCACATTATAGCCGATCGCCAGCGTCAGGTTCTGGCGCATCACGCTCATCGCCTTGCGCGAATAGTCGACCGCGGCCAGCACCGGCGCCAGCTCCTTGCCGAGAAACACCAGATCGGCGGTGGCCTGGCTGAGATGGGTGGCGCTGATCGGCGACATCGAGACATGCGCGGCGGCGAGCGACGGCGCGTCAGTCATGCCGTCGCCGACCATCATCACCACGCGGCCCTGCCCCTTCAGCGCATCGATATGGGCGATCTTCTCCGCCGGCGTCACGCCGGCGCGCCAGGCGCCGACGCCGAGCGCATCGGCAGCGTGCCGCACCGCCGGCTCGCGATCGCCGGACAGCAGCTCGACCGCGATGCCGCGATTGATCAGCGCGTCGATGGTCTTGGCGGCGTCGGGCCGCAGCAATTGCCGGACCGCGAACACGGTGCGCTGGTCCCCGCGGCTGAACGCCACGACCGAGACTTCCGGATCTTCGCTGAGGATGGCGTTGGCTTCAAAGTCGGCGCCACAGAACGACGGGCTGCCGAGCCGCAGTTCCTCGCCGTCGATCAGCGCGCGGACGCCGCGGCCGGGCTCCTCGGTGACGCCGGGCAGCGGCGCCTTGGCGCCGGCAGCGCGTGCCACTGCGGCAGCGACCGGATGATGACTGGCGAGCGCGAGGCGGCCGGCGAGCTGGAAGACATCGGTCGGCACGGCAGCGGCGTTGACGACGTCGAGTTCGGGCAGCGTCAGCGTGCCGGTCTTGTCGAACACGACAGTATCGACTGCCGAGGCGCGCTCGATCGCATCACCGGCGTTGAGCAGCACGCCGGCGCGGAACATCGCGCCCGACGCCACGGTCTGCACCGCCGGAATGGCGAGGCCCAGCGCGCAGGGGCAAGTGATGATCAGCACTGCGATGCCGGTCACGATGGCATCGTGCCAGCTGGCGCCGGCCAGCACCCAGCCGATCACGGTGAGCAGCGCGGTGGCGTGCACCACCGGCGCATAGAGTTGCGACGCGCGGTCGGCGAGCCGGACGTAGCGCGAGCGCGCCTGCAGCGCGTGGTCGAGCAGCCGCGTGATCTCCGACAGCAGCGTGCCTTCGGCCGCCGCGGCGACGCGGACGCGCAGCGTGCCGGTGATATTCAGCGTGCCGGCATAGACCTGCGTGCCGCGCTCGGCTTTGGCGTAGAGCGTCTCGCCGGTGATCAGGCTCTGGTCGATTTCGGAGCGGCCGTCGACGACGGCGCCATCGACCGCACAGCGTTCGCCGGGCCGCAGCAGCACGATGTCGCCGGCGCGCACTGCGGCGATCGGCACCTCGGCGATCTCGTCGGGACCGACGAACTTGGTCGCAGTCTCGGCCTTCAGGGCCGCCAGGTTGCCGGCGACCGCGCGGGTCTTCTGCCGCATCTTCTGATCGAGGAAGCGGCCCGCCAGCAGGAAGGCGATCAGCATGATCGCCGCGTCGAAATAGGTGTGCTCGGCGTGGTTGATGGTCTCGACCAGCGACATGCCGAGCGCCAGCGTGACGCCGATCGAGATCGGCACGTCCATGTTGACGCTCTTGGCGCTAAGCGCGCGCCACGCCGACTGGAAGAACGGCTGGCCCGCATAGGCGGCGCAGGGCAGCACCACCAGCGCCGACAGCCAGTGGAAGAAATCACGCGCTTCCGGGCTGAGATCCCCGCCGAACCACACCGGCACCGACAGCATCATCACGTTCATGGTGGCGAACGCGGCGACGCCGAGGCAACGCAGCAGAAACTTCGAACGCTCGGCCTCTTCGACTTCGGCGCGCACCGGCTCGTACGGATAGGCCTTGTAGCCGAGCTCGGCGAGCCGATCGATGAACAGCGCCGGCTCCAGTTCGCCCTTCTTCCACTCCACCGCGAGGCGGCGGTCGGTGAGGTTGACGCGCGCCAGCGTCACGTCCGGGATCGCCGCGAGGCCGCGCTCGATCTTGGCCATGCAGGCCGCGCAGGTGACGCCTTCGACGGCGAGGTCGAGATGCGCGACCTCTTGGTCGACATCCTTGACGTAGTGAGAGAAGTCCCGCGTCATCAACATGCAGCGACCCTTTGATCCTCTGCCCCCAGCGGTCCGATCAATCCAGCTTCAGGCGATTCTTCGACAGGAACATCCGCATGCCGTTCTGGTCGCCTTCCAGCACCAGATCCCAGCCCCCCGGCTTGAGGTCCGTGAGGCCGCCCTGGTAAACGCCGTCGCCGAGTTCGGCGAGCGTGATCTCGCGGTCGAACTGCTTGTCGGCAGGCCGCTCCAGCCGGCTGGCGAAGACCAGCCCGGTCAGCGGCAGGCCGGCCTTGTCGTGCGCCTCGACCCGCAGCGTCGCGGTGCCGTCGGGCCGCCGGTCGAGCTTGGCATCGACCTTCCAACCGCGCTGCTGCTGATCGCGTGCCGCCGCGATCTCGTTTTCGTAAGCGAGGCTCGCCGCATAGGCGCTGTCGACCTCGGTGCCGGGCAGCGTCTTGATCGCCAGCGTCATCATCAGGCCGTTGACGCCGAACACGACGCCGAAGAAGGCGACCAGAGATGCGAGCACGACCTTGCCGGTGAGTTGGCGGGGCTTGGCAGAACGGGACATGATAGCAACTCCAATGACCGCTTACGGCGTGACGAACACGTCCTTGGCGGACGCGACTTCGCCGAGACCGATGTCGGTGACATGGAACGTCACCGGGACCGACTTGGCGATCTCTTCGTTCGAGTTTGAATCCACCAGCACGCGCAGCTCGGTTGTGGCGTCGCGGCCGAGGATGATCATCGGTCGGTCGGGCGTGATCGAATCGGCACCGACGACATGGATGCGCGCGTTCGGCGGGCCGTCGACATCGACCGCGACGACCCGGTCGAAGCCGCGCTTGTTGAGGAAGCGGATGGTGTAGCCGTTACGCACGGAGCCGTCGCTGAGCCGCACCGCGACCGGGTTGCGGTCGTGCAGCACGTTGAGATCGAGCAGGCTGCGGTTCATCAGCGCGTACAGCATCACGGCGCCGATGCCGACGATGATCGCCGAATACACCACGGTGCGGGCGCGCAGCGGCTTGAAAACCTCCGGCTTGCCCTCCATCCGGCGATGGATGTTGATGTCGTTGTCGTAACCGATCAGCCGGGTCGGGCGGCCGATCTTGGTCATCACGTTGTCGCAGGCGTCGATGCACAGGCCGCACTGGATGCAGTCGAGCTGCGGTCCGTTGCGGATGTCGATGCCGGTCGGGCACACCGCGACGCACTGATTGCAATCGACGCAGTCGCCGACATGCTCGCCGGCGGCGCGCAGTGCGGCGGCCTTCTTGAACGAAGTGCGCTTCTCGCCGCGGTCGTACTTGTAGGTGACGTTGAGCGCCCATTCGTCGGTCAGCGCCGCCTGGATGCGGGGCCACGGGCACATATAGACGCAGACCTGCTCGCGCATGAAGCCGGCCAGCGTGTAGGTGGTGAAGGTCAGGATGCCGATCCAGATATAGGCGACCATCGGCGCCTGGAACGTCACCAGCTCCTTGATCAGCGTCGGGGCATCGGCGAAGTACAGCACCCAGGCGCCGCCGGTCCACCACGCGATCATCAGCCAGATCGAATGCTTCAGCACCAGCTCGGCGCCGCGCTGCATCGACCACGGCTCGGTCGCCTTGCGCATCCGCTCGCGGCGGTCGCCTTCGATCAGGCGCTCGACCGCGTAGAACAAATCGGTCCACACCGTCTGCGGGCACAGATAGCCGCACCAGACGCGGCCACCGAGCGCATTCATCAGGAACAGCGCGACGGCAGCGACGATCAACAGGCCGGTGAAATAATAGATCTCCTGCGGCCACAATTCGATGAAGAAGATCGGCCGCCCGACCCGGCTGATCGGCTACGACAACGACATCAACATCCATCGCCGGATGGAGGGCAAGC
>NZ_JBMDXE010000178.1:0-6029 GCF_048594845.1 Rhodopseudomonas sp.
GACGTATTGCTACGCCCGTTCGACTTGCATGTGTTAAGCCTGCCGCCAGCGTTCGCTCTGAGCCAGGATCAAACTCTCAAGTTGGACTTGAAACTTTGAACCGGCTGATCACAACGTTTGACGAGGTCCCACCATTGCATCAACCCGAAGGTCGACACTCGTCGCCGCGCTTCACAGCGCAAACGAACATGGTGTTTCCTTGAAACGTGTATCCGCCGAAGTCTTTCGTCCGGCCCCAACCACGCGAAAGCCTAAGCCTTCCCACAGTCGAGACCCGCAAGGACTCCGCCGTCCACGTTTCTCTTTCTTCTTCTCAACTTGTCAAACAGCCCGAGATCCGAAGACCTCTACACCCTTAGGAAGGGTGCCTACCCTACACCGACAATGATAAACGCCAACCGATAACTCTCGGCTGTTGCGTCACTCATCGAAGTGAGGATGCATTCAAAGGCGCCAATTTCTCCCTTGGCCTGAGAGCCAAGAGAGGAAGCCCGACCCGCGGGCAGCGCGTAGATGTGTGTATAGCCCCTCACTTCCGGGGCTGCAAGCGGAAAAATGAAAGTTTCGCGAATTTCTCTGTTCCGCAATCCAGCGCACCAGCGACGCTGCATTCGTCGTCAATCGCGGTCCAGCCGGCGGACATCAGGTCCTGCGCAAGCTCGGCGCTTGGCTTCTCTCGCAATGGGCTTCATCCTGCGAGGCAGCGCGTGAGGCGGACGGCCAAACGCCGCCCGCCTCGTTGAGTTATTTAACGGCAGCGGAAGCGGCCGTGACGATAGTAACCGTGGCAGCGGTGACCTCGGTGATACCGATAGCGTGGGCCATGGTTCGGGATGCCGAGCACGCCGTTCACGGCTCCGACGGCGCCGCCGACACCAGCGCCGATGGCTCCCCCGACCGCGCCACCGATCGGACCTGCCGCGCGATTGCCGCGATAGGCGCCTTCTTCGGCGCCACGAACAATCCCTTGGGAATGACCGGCGGTCGGGATCGCAAGCAGGCTCAGAGCCAATGCGGCCGCAGCCAAAGCCGTCTTCAGAGCCCGCTGATCAAGAACGGCCGCTTTCGTTGTGGTCTTCATTGGAATGCATCCTCCGGATAGTCCCCGCGTGATCGTCGGAGCCGATTTGCGGAGCGTCAACCCACAGTCGCAACTTCGGTTCCATTCGGCCGCGTTTCCGCCTCACCGGCGTCTTCGCGATGCCCGGTCGTCGCGCGATTAACACTACCGGCAGCTTTCCCGCTGCGACGCGCTCGCCTCTGGAAACAAGGCAAGCCGCTGCGCATATTACCGCCGGGGACGGCTCACAACTTGGAAGGACCGGGCCGAGGAGGCCGGAATTCATGCGTACGTATCTCGCTTCCCTCACCGGTCTGATCTTGCTCGCGGCGGCAGGCTCCGCGGAGGCCAAGATCGCCATCACGGTCGACAAGGACAATCAGCAGATGACCGTGGCGGTCGACGGCGTGCCGCGCTACCAATGGCCGGTGTCGACCGGCAATCCGTCTCACGAGACTCCGAATGGCTCCTTCCAGACCTTCCGGATGGAGCCCGATCATTACTCGAAGGAGTTCGACGACGCGCCGATGCCGCACGCGATCTTCTTCACCAAGCGCGGCCACGCCATTCACGGCACGGATTCGGTAAGCAAGCTCGGCGTGCCCGTGTCTCACGGCTGCGTCCGGCTGTCGCGTGAGAACGCGGCCACTCTTTACGCCCTCGTCGAAAAGGACGGCGTGCTCAACACCACCGTGACGCTGACAGGTTCGTCGCAGGTTGCGCTGGCACGGCAACCCGGCAAGGCCAACACCGCGGTGGCCCGCCGCGCCCCGCTGCCGACGCCCACCTATGACGCCGACGGTCAGCCGGTCCAGCTCGCTCCGCCGGCCCAGCCGCGCGTTGCAGGTCCGCAGGTCGCTGACGACGGCTATATCTATCCGGCCGATGGTGACGATGGGCGTCGCTACCCGGCCCCGCCCGGCTATCGCCGCGCGTATGGCCAGCAGCAATATCAGCCGCAATACCAGTATCAGTATTCGGACGACAGTTACGCCCCTCCGGCCTACGCCCCGCGGGGCTACTACCAGCCGCGCGGCTATTACGGCGGCTATTCGGCGTACTGAGCCGCCCAGAGACCGCGACAAGCGTGATGATGCCCGGCCTCGTGCCGGGCATCTGCGTTTGGGACCTTATCCACGCTGCGAGATGGGTTCGACGGGATCCGCCTAGTCTTCCCCCTCGCGGAGCCTTCTCCAGACGGCACCGAGCACGTTGGAGTAATCGTCCGTCCACACCCGCTGGTGCGGACGGGGCTCCGTCAGGGTCCAGTCTTGCGACGAGGCGATGCTGCCGACGTCCTCCGGCTCGCGTGCGGAGACGACCACCGAGGTCGAGAAGATGTATTCGGCGTCGCGATCGGAATCCTCCGAATAGCTCCAGCTTTTGAGCCCGTTGGCAGTGGCAATGCCGACCACCACACTGGTCAGTTCGAGATGCCGGTTCGAAACGTGCATCAGCACGGCGCCGCGCGGCGTCAGCTTGGATTTGTAGATCGCCATCGCCTCACGGGTGGCGAGGTGAATCGGGATCGCGTCCGACGAATAGGCATCGACGATAATCAGGTCATAGGTCCCGTTCGGCTCGTTGGCGAAGGTCAGCCGCGCATCGCCCATCACCGGCTGCAGGTCCGGCGCGCATTTGCTCACATAGGTGAAGTATTTCGGATCGCGCGCGGTATCGACCATGGAGTGGTCGATCTCGAAGAACTTCCAGGTCTCGCCAGGCTGCGACGCGCAGGCCAGCGAGCCCGAGCCCAGCCCGATCACCGCGACCCGCAGCGGCTCGCCCTTGCGGGCGCGGATCGCCGAGATCCCCTGCCCGATGCCACCGCTCTGATGATAATAGGTGATCGGCTCCGGCCGTTCGGTGACCGGCGTGCCGTCGTTGTTCAGCATCTTCTCGGCACCGTGGATCGTCGTGCCGTGCAGCAGCACGTGATATTGGCCGTTCGACGTCACCTGAATCTTGTGGACGCCGAAGAAGCTGCGAACCGTATCGACACGGCCGTCGTCGGATGGATAAAGCCGGATCAGCGCTAGCGCGAGCACGATGGTGGCGAACACCTTCCAGCGACCAGCGCGCAGCACCAGCGCGGCGAATGCCGCCACGGCGGCAACATCGCCGACGATCAGCATGCGGTTGATGCCGATCCAGTCATAGATCTTACCCGAGGCGAAAGCCGGCGCGACCAGCGCCACCGCGAGCGCGGCCAGGAATAACCAGTACCACCGCGTCCATTTCGGCACGCGTTCGATCACGCGCGGCCGGCACAGCACGGCGAGCGCCAGCAGGATCGGATATTCGGCGATCCAGGAGAAACTGTACGGCGCCACAAGACCTGCAAACAGGCCGCCGACCATTCCGCCGAACGACAGCGCAACATAGAAGCCGGTCAGATGGCGGGCGTCCGGCCGGGTCCGCGCCAGTTCGCCATGGCAGGCCATGGCGATGATGAAGAACGAGATCAGATGCCCGGCGAGCATCACCAGCAGATTGGCGGTCCCTGTATACGCCAGCAGGATCGCGATCACCGCAATGGCCAGCGGCTGCAGCCCCAGCATCCATTTGTGCGGCAGCAGGGGCCGCGACTGGAACACCAGCACCCAGGTCAACAGGTACAACGACAGCGGGAGCACCCACAGCAGCGGTGCCGCTGCAACGTCGGTCGAAATATGGGCCGTGACCGCAATCAAAAGGCCCGACGGCACCGCGGCCAGGAACACCCAGCGCGCGCGCAACATCCACGAGGGAGCCACGGCGGCGGCGGTATCGTCGGCAGCGCCGGCACGAATGTCCATTTTCGGCGAACGCAGCAGCAGGTAGCCGCAACCGGCGATCAGCAGGATCAGCAGGCCGTAGCCGCCTGTCCACACCAGGTTCTGCGACCGCAACGTCAGCGTCGGCTCGAGCAGCACCGGATAGGACAGCAGCGCCAGGAAGCTGCCGATATTCGATGATGCGTAAAGAAAATATGGATCCGGGCCGTTCGGATGGCCTGTGCGCACGAGCCAGGCCTGCAGCAGCGGATTGTTGGCGGCCAGCGCGAAGAACGGCAGCCCGATCGACACCGCGAACAGCCCAAGCAGCCAGAACGCGTAGCCGCTCGCCGGCGGCGTGCCCCAGCCGTCGGCGATGGACAGAGGCAGCGTCAGCATGGCGGCGACCAGCAGCACCAGATGGATCGCAACCGGGATCACCCGGTTGCGGAACTGGCTGATGAAGTGCGCGTAGGCATAACCACCGAGCAGCAGCGACTGGAAGAACACCATTGCCACCGACCACACCGCGGGCGAGCCGCCGAGCCGGGGGAGCACCATCTTGGTGAACAGCGGCTGCACGGAGAACAGCAGCAGCGCACTGGTGAAGATCGCGGCGGTGTAGACAATCAGGATCACCCGGTCGCGCGCCTCCGAATTGTGGCGGACGGCGGCGGGCAGCATCGGCTCGGTCATACGGTCTCCAACGTGGACGATCCGGCGAAGCCGGTGCAGACATCTCAAACGCGCGGCCGCCGCAAACACAACGTCCCGGTGGCTGCCTCCGGCGGCGGATCTTGGGCTCGACCATCGCAGAACCGGGCGCCGCCATCCACTCGGATCGCGCCGCCGCGACGTTGTGCCTAGGCCGCCGGGCGCCGGGATGCGCAATGGACAAGTCTCTGATAGACAAGCCGTTGATAAGCAAATCTTTGATGACGGGGTTCGGTTTCAGCGCTGGCGCGCGCCGGAACTCCCAATCAAGCCCCCGCCCCTCGCTCCTCGGTAGTGCCGATGTCCGATCCCGACGTGCTGATCATCGGAGCTGGCCACAATGGCCTCACCTGCGCAGCCTATCTGGCGCAGGCCGGGCTGAAGGTGAAGGTGGTCGAGCGCCGCAGCGTGGTGGGCGGCGCTGCGGTGACCGAGGAGTTTCATCCCGGCTTCCGGAACTCGGTAGCGAGTTACACCGTCAGCCTACTCAATCCCAAGGTGATCGCCGATCTGCGGCTGAACGAGCATGGCCTGCGCATCGTCGAGCGCCGGGCGCAGAACTTCCTGCCCGAGCCGAACGGCAAATATCTGATCACCGGCGCCAAATACACGGCCGCCTCTGTGGCGCATCTCAGCAAGCGTGACTCCGCCCGGATCGACGCCTTCTCGGCAGAGCTGGAGCAGATCGCGGACGTCCTCCGGCACTTCGTGCTGCGCGCGCCGCCCAACCTGGTCGAGCGTTTCGGCGTCGGGGCGATTCGGGAAGGGATCGCTGCGCTCGGTACCGCGAACCGGCTGCGCGCGCTGTCGCTGGAACAGCAGCGATTGCTGCTGGACCTGTTCACCTGCTCGGCCGGCGAAATGCTGGACGATCGGTTCGAGCACGATCTGATCAAGGCGCTGTTCGGCTTTGACGCCATCGTCGGCAATTACGCCAGCCCCTATGCGGCCGGCTCAGCCTACGTGATGCTGCATCACGCTTTCGGCGAGGTGAACGGCAAGAAGGGAGTCTGGGGCCATGCCATCGGCGGCATGGGCGCGATCACCCAGGCGATGGCAGCCGCCGCCCGCGCGGCCGGCGCTGAGATCGAAACGGCAGCCGGCGTGCACGAGGTGCTGGTGGAAAAGGATCGCGTGGTCGGTGTCACGCTCGAGGACGGCCGCACCATCCGGGCCAAATACGTCGCCGCGAACGTCAATCCGAAGCTTCTTTACACGCGGCTGGTGCCGAGAGACGCACTGCCCGACGACTTCCGCCGCCGTATGAAAGCCTGGAAGAACGGCTCCGGCACCTTTCGAATGAACGTTGCGCTGTCCGGCCTGCCCTCGTTCAAGGCACTCCCCGGCAACGGCGACCACCTCACCGCCGGCATCATCCTGGCGCCAAGCCTCGGCTACATGGATCGCGCCTGGAGCGATGCCAAGCAGCACGGCTGGAGCCGCGAGCCGGTGGTCGAAATGCTGATCCCCTCGACGCTGGACGACTCGCTGGCGCCCCC
>NZ_JBMDXE010000179.1:0-2973 GCF_048594845.1 Rhodopseudomonas sp.
GCTGCGTTTAGCAAAGCAGATCGGAGATGTCCAGCAAGCCAGACGACATTTTTGCGTCATTCCGGATTTCTTGTGGACCAAAGAAAACCGCCGGCAAGCCGGCGGTTTTCAGGACCGAACGACGCCACGAGGGCATCAAAGCCGGTGCGGGCCGCCCTCATCGTCATGGTCTTCCATCATGCCGGGGCCACCGGGACCACCCGGGCCGCGGTCGCGGTTCCAGCGCGGGCCGCGATCGTCGTCGTTCCGGTGCATCCAGCGATGGTGATGCGGGCCCCGGCCCCAGCCCCCCTCCATTCGGGTCAACACCCGCAGGCGACGCTTCTGGCCATCATCCAGCGACTTGTAGAGCGGGTCGGCCGCGTCGGCGATCTTCTTCATCGCCGCGGCGGTCGCGGCCATGGAGTCGGCGCGGTCGCGCAGTCTCGACACCGGATCGACCGCCTGACTGTCGCGATCGTCGTCGCGCGCCTTGATGCGCGCCTCGGCGCGGTCGATCCGCAGCTTGGCGAAGTCCTTCACCGCGGCCTCGAGCGGCGGCCACAGCTTTTCCTGATCCGGGGTCAGCTTGAGCCCCGCATGCACGGCCGCGATCCGGGCATCGGCGAAGGCGGCGCGATCCTCTGCGCTGGCCTTCGGGCTATGGTCGCGGTGATGGTCGAACCAGCCGTGATGCTGGGCGTAAGCGGCTGAGGAGCCGGCGAGAGCCAGCACGGTCGCGCCGGCGAGCAGAACCTTCTTCATGGAAACCTCCTTGCAAAGGTCTCCCGAAGATGAGGTCGCCGCTCTGCCCGTTCAACTTACGCTTTGGACAGAAAGTGGAAGATGACCAAGATGTCATCTTCCACGGAATTAGTTCGGGAGCCCGAACGTTTCGCGATGTATCAGCGTGTTGCTAGCAACCGTTCAGCACACGTTCATACCGCTCTTAAAGCATGCCGAGCATGCGCGGCAGCCACAGCGAAATCTCCGGCACATAGGTGACGACGCCGAGGAACGCGATCATCGTCAGTAGCCATGGCATCACCGCGACTGTGAGTTCGGTAATGCCCATTTTGGCTATCCCTGATGCCACGTAGAGGTTCAGGCCCACTGGCGGGTGGCACATGCCGACCTCCATGTTGACCACCATCAAGATGCCGAGGTGCACCGGGTGAATCCCGAGCTTCACCGCGACCGGAAACAGGATCGGCGCCATGATCAGCACGATCGAGGTCGCCTCCATCACGTTGCCGGCGAGCAGCAGCAGGATGTTCACCACCAGCAGGAACACGATCCAGTTGACGCCGGCGGTCGACATCCAGGCGGCGATCTGCTGCGGAATGTTTTCGTTGGCCATCAGGAACGAGAACAGCACCGCGTTGGTGATGATGTAGAGGATCATCGCGCTCATATTGGCCGAGCCGAGCAGCACCTTCGGCACGTCGCGGATCGACAGGTCCCGATAGACGAACACCGCAATGAAGAACGCATAGACCGCGCTGATCGCCGCCGCTTCGGTCGGCGTGAACCAGCCCGCGTAGATGCCGCCGAGCACCAGCACGATCAGCAGTAGACCCCAGATGCATTTGCGGAACGCATCGAACCGCTCTGCCCAGCTCGCGCGTGGCAGCCGCGGATAGTCGTTCTTCCAGGCGCGATAGAACGTGGTGAAGCCGAGCAGCGTCGCCAGCATGATGCCGGGGATCACGCCGGCCATGAACAACTGGCCGACCGAGGCCGACGACACGCGGTTGCCCGCCGGATCGAGCGCGATCGAGCCGCCGGTCGCCACCGAATACACCACCATGACGATCGACGGCGGAATCAGGATGCCGAGCGCGCCCGACGTGGTGATGACGCCGGCGCCGAACCGCTTCGGGAAGCCCTGCTTCACCATCGCCGGCAGCATGATCGAGCCGATCGCGATCACCGTGGCGGGCGACGAGCCCGACACCGCGGCGAACAGCGCGCAGGCCATCACCGCCGCAAGACCGAGGCCGCCGTGCCAATGACCGACCATCGAGGTGGCGAAGTTGATCATGCGGCGCGCGACGCCGCCGTGCGTAAGGAAGTTGCCGGCGAGGATGAAGAACGGGATCGCCATGATCTCGAAGTTCTCGATCCCCGTGAACAGCTTCAGCGACACCGCCTCGACCGGCACATTGGTGAACAGGAATACGAACGACAACACGGTCAGGCCGAGCGCGATCGAGATCGGCATGCCGGTCAGCATCAGGACGATCAGCAGCGAGAAGATCAGCGCGGTGTTCATCGCACCGCCTCCGCCGCTGCGGCCGCCGATCCCGGCATGTGAGGCTCGTCGATGCCTTCGACATGGCTGTGGTCGTGATGCGGCAGGTGATGGTGGCGCACGTAGTGATATGCCACCTGCAGGAAGCGGAAGCACATCAGGTAGGAGCCGAGCGGAATGCATAGATAGACGATCCAGCTCGGGATCTCGAGATCCGGCGAGGTCTGGTTGGTGTCGACCAGGCCGTAGACGAATTTGGCGCCCATCGTGCCGATGATGAAGGTGAAGAGCGCGCCGCAGAACAGGCCGAACAGGATCGTCACCTTGCGCCAGCGCGGCTGCATCACGTTGACCAGCACGTCGACGCCGACATGGATGCCGGTGCGCACGCCGTAGGCGGCGCCGAACTTCGCCATCCACACGAACATGTAGATGCATAATTCCTGCGCCCAGGACAGGTCGATCGGAAACAGGATCGGATAGAACAGCGGGATCCCGACCAGATAGCGGTGCATCACCGCGACGAAGATCAGCAGCGTGGCGCCGCCGATCATGGTCGCGATCAGGATCTCCTCAAGCCTGTCGAGGATGCGCAGAAACATTCATCTCCCCCTAATCGATCGGCCGCCCGGGCTGATCCGTCGGCGGCCGTTATTGGTGCCGGACGCGCGGTGCGCTCCGGAAATACAACGGGCGCCCGCGCTTGTCGACGCGGGCGCCCTCTGGCGATCTCAGTTGGT
>NZ_JBMDXE010000018.1:0-7643 GCF_048594845.1 Rhodopseudomonas sp.
GACCATCAACGGCGACGCCAACGTGCCGTTCTACAAGGAGCTCGGCAACCAGGGCATCAAGGCGACCGACATCCCGGTCGTGGCGTTCTCGGTCGGCGAGGAGGAACTCGCGGGCATCGACACGAAGCCGCTGCTCGGCCATCTCGCCGCCTGGAACTATTTCGAGTCGATCAAGACTCCGGAGAACGAGAAGTTCATCAAGGAGTGGCAGGCCTACACCAAGAACCCGAAGCGCGTGACCAACGACCCGATGGAAGCCACCTATATCGGCTTCAACATGTGGGTGAAGGCTGTCGAGAAGGCCGGAACCACCGACACCGACAAGGTGATCGACACGCTGCCGGGCACCAAGGCGCCGAACCTGACGGGTGGCGTCTCCGAACTGCTGCCGAACCACCACATCACCAAGCCGGTGTTCATCGGCGAGATCAAGGGTGACGGCCAGTTCGACGTGGTCTGGAAGACCCCGGGCCTGGTGCCGGGCGACGCCTGGTCGAAGGAGCTCGACGGTTCGAAGGACCTGATCGGTGACTGGGTGACGCTGAAGTGCGGCAACTACAACACCGTGACCAAGAAGTGCGGCGGTAGCTGAGCGCCCGCTGACTGACGCCTGACGAAAGGGCGGCAACGCCGCGGCGTGCCGCCCTTTCGATCCTCATACGCCGCACCTTCATCCTTGCCGGGATAATTCAGTGCCATTGATCCGTTCATTGCGTCTCGTGCTCGCCGCCCTGGCGATCGCCTGCGCGAATTTCGCCGCGCTACCGGCGCTGGCTGGTCCCTATGAGGACGCCATTGCGCAATTTTCGCAGGACTCTTTTTCCGACAGTGAAGACGCGGTCGGCAAGCTGGTCGCCAGCGGCAATCCGCGCGCGGCCGTAATCATCACGGCGCTGCAGGACGGCAAGCTCTACGCCGATCCGGACAGCAAGGCCGCCTTCATCAAGGCCGACGACGGCAAGATCACCAATGCCGCGACCGGCGAGGCGGTTGCGGCGCTGCCGGCCAAGGCGAGCGCCGTCCGCCTTAACAACAAGCTGCGCCGGGTCGTGGCCGGCGCCATGGCCGGGCTGACGCTGCTGTCGCCCGATCTCGACAAGCGCATCCAGGCGGCGCAGTCGGTGTTCAAGTCGCACGACGAGACGATGCTGCCGACCGTCGAGGCGGCGCTGAAAGTGGAGAAGAATGCCGCGGCCAAGCGCGCCTTCACCGAAGCCCGCGCCTCGATCCTGCTGTTCAAGCAGGGCGCCAGCGATGTCGACAAGCTCGATGCGATCGCTGTGCTCAAAGCGCGCGGCGATCAGGAGGCGATGGCTCTGCTCACCGGATTGCCTGCCGAGCAGAGCGCCGCAGTCGCCAGCGGCATCGCCGGCGCCAAGGCTTCGATCGAGCGCAATCTGGCGATGTGGTCGGCGGTGCAGAATGCCTGGTACGGGCTGTCGCTCGGCTCGGTGCTGCTGCTCGCCGCGATCGGTCTCGCCATCACCTTCGGCGTGATGGGCGTCATCAACATGGCGCACGGCGAGATGGTGATGCTCGGGGCCTACACCACCTTCGTGGTGCAGGAAGCGATCCGCACCCGCTATCCGGCGCTGTTCGACTATTCGCTGCTGATCGCTGTGCCGCTGGCGTTCGTTGTCGCCGGCGCAATCGGCGTGCTGATCGAGCGCACCGTGATCCGCTTTCTCTACGGCCGCCCGCTGGAGACGTTGCTCGCCACCTGGGGCCTGTCGCTGATCCTGCAGCAGGCGGTGCGCACGCTGTTCGGCCCGACCAATCGCGAGGTCGGCAATCCGAGCTGGATGAGTGGTGCGTTCGAACTCGGCCAGATCACCATCACCTATAATCGCCTGTGGATCCTGTGCTTCACGCTCGCCGTGTTCGCCATTCTGCTGGCGATGTTGCGCTACACCGCGCTAGGTCTCGAAATGCGCGCCGTGACCCAAAACCGCCGCATGGCCGCCTCGATGGGCATCGCCACCTCGCGAGTCGATGCGCTGACCTTCGGCCTCGGCTCCGGCATCGCCGGCATTGCGGGCGTGGCGCTGTCGCAGATCGACAACGTCTCACCGAACCTCGGCCAGAGCTACATCATCGACAGCTTCATGGTGGTGGTGTTCGGCGGCGTCGGCAATTTGTGGGGCACTCTGGTCGGTGCGTTCTCGCTCGGCATCGCCAACAAATTCCTCGAGCCGTTCGCCGGTGCCGTGCTCGGCAAGATCGCCATCCTGGTGTTGATCATCCTGTTCATCCAAAAACGCCCCCGCGGCCTGTTCGCGCTGAAGGGCCGGGCGGTGGAGGCATGAGGATGGATGAGAGCAGCATGCCCCGCCACGCGTCGCAGCCAAACTCCCTCTCCCGCTTGCGGGAGAGGGCTGGGGTGAGGGCTCTTGCCACGCGCTCAGTGCTCGCGGACCCCCACTCCCGATTTCTCCCCACAAGGGGGAGGGGAGCGCACTGTGCATGGGGTGAACGTCGATGACCCCGCACATCCTCACCCGCTCGCTCAATCGCAGTGCCACGGTCTTCCTGCTGATCCTCGCCGCGGTCGGAATCCTGCTGCCGCTGTCCAATCTGCTGCTGCCGGACGGCTCGGCGCTGCATGTGCCGACCTATCTGATCTCGCTGTTCGGCAAATATGTCTGCTACGCGCTGCTGGCGCTGTCGATCGACCTGATCTGGGGCTATTGCGGCATTCTCTCGCTCGGCCACGGCGCGTTCTTCGCGCTCGGCGGCTACGCGATGGGCATGTATCTGATGCGCCAGATCGGCACCCGCGGCGTCTATGCCAATCCGACCTTGCCGGACTTCATGGTGTTCCTGAACTGGAAGGAACTGCCCTGGTACTGGTACGGCTTCGACCATTTCTGGTTCGCGGCGCTGATGGTGCTGCTGGTGCCGGGCTTGCTCGCGTTCTGCTTCGGCTGGCTGGCGTTCCGCTCGCGCGTCACCGGCGTGTATCTGTCGATCATCACCCAGGCGATGACCTACGCGCTGCTGCTCGCCTTCTTCCGCAATGATTTCGGCTTCGGCGGCAATAACGGCCTGACCGATTTCAAGGACATCCTTGGCTTCAACGTGCAGGCCGAAGGAACACGGGCGGCGCTGTTCTTCCTGAGTTGCCTGGCGCTCGGTGTCGGCTTCCTGATCTGCCGCGCGGTGGTCACCTCCAAGCTCGGCAAGGTGCTGATCGCGATCCGAGACGCAGAAAGCCGCACGCGGTTCCTCGGCTACCGTGTCGAGTCCTACAAGCTGTTCGTGTTCACGCTGTCGGCCTGCATGGCCGGCGTCGCCGGCGCGCTGTATGTGCCGCAGGTCGGCATCATCAACCCGGGCGAATTCGCGCCGGGCAATTCGATCGAGGCGGTGATCTGGGTGGCGGTGGGCGGCCGCGGCACGCTGGTCGGCGCCGCGCTTGGTGCCCTCGTGGTCAACTACGCCAAGACCGTGTTCACCTCCGGTCCGCTGGCGCCGTCCTGGCTGTTCATGCTCGGCGCGCTGTTCGTGCTGGTGACGCTGCTGCTGCCCAAGGGCATCATCGGCACCTTCAATGCATGGTGGGAGAAGGGCAAGGAGAAGGACCAGGCCACGCGCGACGAGGCCGCGGCGGCGGCGCGCGCGAGTGCGGCGCGTGAAGACGGCGTGATCGCGCCGAAGATGGCGGAGTAGGCCCGATGAGCATGCTGGAAACCCGCACTACCTCGGCGATGCTGTATCTCGACGGCGTCCACGTCTCGTTCGATGGCTTCCACGCCATCAACAATCTGTCGCTGACGCTCGAGCCCGGCGAGATGCGCGCAATCATTGGCCCCAACGGCGCCGGCAAGACTACGATGATGGACATCATCACCGGCAAGACCAAGCCGGACAAAGGCGAGGTGGTGTTCGACGGCAGCGTCGATCTCACCAAGCTGGACGAGACGGAGATCGCGACACTCGGCATCGGTCGCAAATTTCAGAAGCCGACGGTGTTCGAAAGCCAGACCATCGAGGACAATCTGCTGTTGGCGCTCAATGTCGATCACCGCGTCCGCGGCACGCTGTTCTGGCGTCGCAGCGAGCCGGAGAGCAAGCGGATCGACCGCGTGCTCGAGATCATCAAGCTCGGCGACTCCCGCGACCGCCTTGCCGGCAATCTGTCGCACGGCCAGAAGCAGTGGCTCGAGATCGGCATGCTGCTGGCGCAGGACCCCAAGCTGCTGCTGGTCGACGAGCCGGTCGCCGGCATGACCGACGTCGAAACCCACCAGACCGCCGAGCTGCTCAAGGAGATCAACAGCCACGACAAGACCGTCGTAGTGGTCGAACACGACATGACCTTCGTCCGCGAACTCGGCGTCAAGGTGACGTGTCTGCACGAAGGCACAGTGCTGGCGGAAGGGACGATCGACGATGTGTCGGCCAACGAGCGGGTCGTGGAAGTGTATCTGGGGCGATGAAATGCTGACCGTCGACAACATCAGCTTGTACTACGGCGCCGCGCAGGCACTGCGCGGGGTGTCGATCGCGGCGGAGCCGGGGAAGGTGACTTGCGTGCTCGGCCGCAATGGCGTCGGCAAGACCAGTTTGTTGCGTGCCATGGTCGGCCAGCAGCCGATCGCCTCAGGCTCGATCCAGTTCGACGGCGCTGACATCTCACATCTCAAGCCCTATGAGCGCGCCCGGCGCGGCATCTCGCTGGTGCCGCAGGGCCGCGAGATATTCCCGCTGCTGACCGTCGAGGAAAATCTCAAGACCGGGTATGCCCCGCTGAAGCGCGCGCAGAAGTCGATCCCCGACGACGTGTTTTCGCTGTTTCCGGTGCTGAATTCGATGCTCGGCCGGCGCGGCGGCGATCTCTCCGGCGGCCAGCAGCAGCAACTGGCGATCGGCCGCGCGCTGGTGATGCGGCCCAAGCTGCTGTTGCTCGACGAGCCGACCGAAGGCATCCAGCCCTCGATCATCAAGGACATCGGCCGGGCGATTTCCTATTTGCGCAGCCTCGGCAACATCGCCATTGTGCTGGTCGAACAATATCTCGATTTCGCCTGCGAACTCGGCGACAGCTTTGCGGTGATGGACCGCGGCGCAGTGAAATACACCTGCGATCGCGCCAACCTCGATCCCGCCGAGATCAGCCGGCAGATGGCGCTGTGACAGTCCGCGGCCGCTCGGCCGCAGCCGGGGGGCAGATGCAGACAGGAACGGCGACCGCCGCAACCTTCGCCGCCAATCGCGCCGTGGGCGAGGTGGCGGTGGATGTCGGCGCCGTGGACGGCGTCACCCGCCGCGGCGCCGTGCATGAAGCCGGGTCGCTGCGTGTCCGCTTTCCCTCGCCGGAGCAGCAGGGGCTGTCGGCCGTGCTGGTCAACACGGCGGGCGGAGTCTCCGGCGGCGATCGCTTCAGCGTGGCACTCAATGTCGGCGAAGACGCCCGTCTGACCCTGACCACCGCGGCCGCCGAAAAAATCTACCGCTCGCATGGCCCAGCGGCCAACCTCGACATCTCGCTCAAGGTCGCGGCCGGCGGCCACCTGGCTTGGTTGCCGCAGGAAACCATCCTGTTCGATCGGGCCCGCGCCGAGCGCCGCATCGACGTCGATCTCGCGGCCGGAGCCTCACTGCTGCTGTGCGAATCCGTCATCTTCGGGCGGTCGGCGATGGGGGAGACGATGCGGACCGGCCGCTTCGTCGACCGCTGGCGGCTACGGATTGACGGCAGGCTGGTGTTCGCCGAAGCGGTCCGGCTCGACGGCGACATCGCCGCGCTGCTGGCGCGGCCAGCGGTCGCCAAGGGCGGCGTGGCGGTCGGCACCGCGCTGATCGTTCCGGGCGATGCGACGCTGGTCGAGCGGCTGCGGCAGGACGCCGAAGCCTTCGGCGCCGAGGTCGGCATCACCGCCTGGAATGGAATTGCAATGGCGCGGTTCTGCGCCCAAGATGCGGCCAAGCTGCGCGCCGACATGGTCGCTGTGCTGCGCCGCGCCGCCGGTCGCGCTCTGCCGCGGCTGTGGTTCAGTTAGTATCACGAGTTCGCTCAACGACCTCTGAAATCGATCGAGTGCCTGCATGAATCTCTCCCCCCGCGAAAAGGACAAGCTGCTGGTCTCGATGGCTGCGATGGTGGCGCGCCGCAGGCTGGAGCGCGGCGTCAAGCTCAACCATCCCGAGGCGATTGCGCTAATCACCGACTTCATCGTCGAAGGCGCTCGCGACGGCCGCAGCGTCGCCGATCTGATGAAAGCCGGCGCCGAAGTCATCACCCGCGACCAGTGCATGGCCGGCATCGCCGAGATGATCCACGACATTCAGGTTGAAGCCACGTTCCCCGACGGCACCAAGCTCGTCACCGTGCACCAGCCGATCCGATGATACTTGCGCTACATCTCCACCCGTCAGGCCCGGGGTTGACCCGGGCATCCACGTGCCGCGCGGCATCGAAGACGTGGATGGCCGGGACGAGCCCGGCCATGACGGTGACTCAGCAAATGAGGTCATCATGATCCCCGGTGAACTGTTCATCGAAGACGGCGAAATCGAGCTCAACGCTGGCCGCGCCACGGTGACCTTGACGGTGGCGAATAGCGGCGACCGGCCGATCCAGGTCGGCTCGCACTATCATTTCTTCGAAACCAACCCAGCGTTGAAGTTCGATCGCGACAAAGCCCGCGGCATGCGGCTCGACATCGCGGCGGGCACGGCGGTTCGCTTCGAGCCTGGCCAGAGCCGCGACGTGCAGCTTGTTGCGCTCGCCGGCAGCCGTACCATTTACGGCTTCCGCGGCGACGTGATGGGCAAGCTGTAGATGACCGATCTCGTGCTGGTCTCCCGCGCCGCCGACTTCGCCGCGCGAAAACATGCCGGGACCAGGCGCAAGGGCGCCGACAAGGAGCCCTACGTCAATCACCTCGCCGAAGTCGCGCTGCTGCTGACGGTGGCGACGAACGGAGGCGATGCGCCGCTCACCGCCGCCGGCTGGCTGCACGACACCATCGAGGACACTGGCGTCACCCGCGACGACCTCGCCGCCGAGTTCAGCAAAGACGTCGCTACGCTGGTGGTCGCCTGCACCGACGACAAGACTTTGCCCAAGGCCGAGCGCAAGCGGCTGCAGATCGAGCACGCTCCGCATCTGGCGCCGCGCGCCAAGATGATCAAGCTCGCCGACAAGACCAGCAACCTGCGCTCGCTGATCCTGTCGCCGCCGGACGATTGGGAACGCGACCGGCTGCTCGACTATCTGGACTGGGCCGAAAAGGTCGCGGCCGGCTGCCGCGGCGTTAACGATCATCTCGAACGCCTGTTCGACGAAACCGCCATGCGCGCGAGGGCTGTGTTGTGAGCACCAGGATTTCACGTTCCGTCTATGCCGATATGTTCGGCCCGACCACTGGCGACCGCGTTCGGCTCGCCGATACCGATCTGATTATCGAGGTCGAGAAGGATCTCACCACCTACGGCGAGGAGGTGAAGTTCGGCGGCGGCAAGGTGATCCGCGACGGCATGGGCCAGTCGCAGGTGACCAACGCCGACGGCGCCGCCGACACTGTGATCACCAACGCGCTGATCGTCGACCATTGGGGCATCGTCAAAGCCGACGTCGCCATCACGGCGGGAATCATCACCGCGATCGGCAAGGCCGGCACTCCGGACATCCAGCCGAA
>NZ_JBMDXE010000180.1:0-10333 GCF_048594845.1 Rhodopseudomonas sp.
GGCGAATCGCCCGAGCAGCGCGCCCGCGCCTTGCAGCGCGGCACGCTGGTGCACCGCCTGCTGCAATCGCTACCCGACCTGCCGGCGGACGCGCGACTCGCCGCCGCCACCCGCTTCCTCGCTCGCAACGCCGCCGATTGGGAGACGGGAGAACGGGACACGCTGGCCGCGCGGGTGCTGGAGGTGATCGCCGATCCGCGCTTCGCCGCGGTGTTCGCGCCCGGCAGCCGCGCCGAGGTGCCGATCGTTGGCCGGCTGCAGCGGCACGGCAAGCCGGTGCTGGTCTCCGGCCAGATCGACCGGCTGGTGGTGACGCAAACCGACGTGTTGATCGTCGATTTCAAGACCAACCACGCCCCGCCGCGCAGCCTCGCGGACGTGCCGCACGCCTATCTGCGCCAGCTCGCGCTGTACCGGGCCGTGCTGGCCCGGCTTTATCCCCAGCGGATCGTCCGGGCCGCCCTGCTGTGGACCGAAGTGCCTGACATTATGGAGCTTTCGGCGTCTGCGCTGGACGCGGAGCTGGCGGCGCTAACGGCCGCGTGAGTGTGCTTGACCCCGCCCCGGCGCGTTCATACGTTGATTTCATCATCCGGGCGCGATTCCCTTACCGCCCTTATCTGCTCCCCCACGAGGTATCCCATGGCCGTAGGCAAGGTCTCCGACTCCGATTTCGAAGCTGAAGTTCTCAAGGCGCAGGGCCCTGTGGTGGTGGATTTCTGGGCCGAGTGGTGCGGCCCGTGCCGCATGATCGCGCCGGCGCTGGACGAGATTTCGGGCGCGATGGGTGACAAGGTCAAGATCGTCAAGCTCAACGTCGACGAGAGCCCGGTGACGGCCTCGAAGTACGGCGTGATGTCGATCCCGACGCTGATGATCTTCAAGGGCGGCGAAATGGCCTCCCGCCAGGTCGGCGCCGCGCCGAAGGCCAAGCTGCAGCAGTGGATCAGCTCGGCGGTCTGAACTCGGAAGCCCGACGAACGTTTGCAACGGCCGGCTCACGCCGGCCGTTTTGCGTTTCGGAGGGTGGTGTGCGCTATGACACTGGCTCGGAGCCGAGTTACTTGCGCACGCACGCCGTGCCCGCGTCGCCCTCACCCTAGCCCTCTCCCGCAAGCGGGAGAGGGGACCGGCCGTGCTCGGCGCGAGGCATCGTCTCCAGTCGCTCACCTTTCCCCGAGCACGGCGAGCTCCCTCTCCCGCCCTTGCGGGGGAGGGTTGGGGTGGGGGCGACGCGAGCACAGCGCTTCCAGCTTTTTCCCATGAGCGCTGCCCCGCGAGGTCGAGCGAAGCTATCCAAATCCAAATCCGCCGCGCCGCTCGCGCCAATGGAAGCGCGGTCGGTCGATGCAATTCCACGCGGGTCGGAATGGCAATACGAGCCGAAATGGGACGGCTTTCGCTGCCTGATGGTGCGCAGCGAAGATGCTGTCGCGCTGTGGTCGAAATCCGGCGAGGAGCTCACCCGCTACTTCCCTGAATTAGTTGCGGCAGCGCTGAAGCTGAAAGCCGAGCGCTTCGTGCTCGACGGCGAGATCGTGGTGCCGCAGGGGAAGACGTTTTCGTTCGACGCGCTGCTGCAGCGGATTCATCCGGCCGCAAGCCGCGTCAAGAAACTATCCGTCGAAACGCCCGCGCTGCTGCTGGTGTTCGATCTGTTGGCGAGCCCGCGCGACGATGCGCTCGGCGCGCAGCCGCTGTCTGACCGACGCCAAGCGCTGGAAGCCTTCGCCAAGGTGCAGTTCAAGGCGCACCCGACCTTCCGCCTCTCGCCGGCCACCACCAGCGACAAGCAGGCCGCCAAATGGCTGGCGAAGGCCGGCGGCGGCTCCGACGGGGTGATCGCCAAGCGCCGCGACCTCGCGTATCAGTCCAGCACTCGCGACGGCATGCAGAAGATCAAGAAATTCCGCAGCGCCGACTGCGTCGTCGGCGGCTTCCGCTACGCCAGCGCCACGCTCGATGGCCGCAAGGTGGTCGGCTCGCTGCTGCTCGGGCTCTACGACGAGGCCGGCCTGCTGCATCACGTTGGCTTCACCTCGGCGCTGAAGCGCGCCGAGAAACCGGCGCTCACCGACAAGCTGGAAAAGCTGCCCGGCGAGGGCTTCACCGGCAACGCGCCGGGCGGGCCGAGCCGGTGGTCGACCGAGCGCTCGTCGCAATGGCAGAAGCTCGCGCCCAAGCTGGTGGTCGAAGTCTGCTACGATCACTTCAGCGGCGAGCGCTTCCGCCACGGCACGAGTTTACTGCGCTGGCGTCCCGACAAGGCGCCGAGGCAATGCACGATGGATCAGCTCGCGCAGAAGCAGGTCGATCCGCTCAAGCTGCTGGCGTGACCCATCCGGTCGCCAGCGTGTCGGCATAGGCCGTCATGCCGTTGTGCCGCGCCAGCGCCGCCATCGCCTGATGATCATAGGGAATCAGACGGAAAGCGACCTGCCACCCGCCGTGCGTGCGGTCGATGATCGCGTAGCTGGCGTCGGGCGTGCCGGTCTGCATGCGATGCGGATAGGGTGTGCGGTCGCGATAGCCCGGGCAGCCGGCGCTGCCGGGATTGACGATCAGGCGGCCGTCACTCAGCCGCACCGCGCGCGGAATATGGGTGTGGGCGCACAGGATCAGCGACTGCGTCAGCCCCTCGGCATGGGCCTCGATCGCCGCCAGATCCGACATCCGGATCGCGCCATCGGGGTTGACGGTTTCGAGCCAGTAGGTTTCGTCGTCGTTCGGCGTGGCGTGGCAGAGAAACACATCGTCGTTCAGCACGCGTGTGGCCGGCAGGGAGCGCAGCCAGTCGAGATGCGTCGTGCCGAGCTGATCGAAGGCGATCTTGTCCCAGGCGCCCATCTGGTCGCGCGGGCGGTCGAACAGGTAGCGGTCGTGATTGCCGAGGACGACGTCGGCGTCGAGCGCCATCAGCATGTCGAGCGTCCGCCGCGCGTCGAGCGGGCCGCTCGCCATGTCGCCGAGGCAAACGATGCGATCGACGCCTTGGGCCCGGATATCGGCCAACACCGCTTCCAGCGCCGCGTAGTTGCTGTGCATGTCGGCGATGGCGGCGATCCGCATGGCGGGTCCTTGTCGTTTGTTGTTGTTAGCTCGGCGGCGTGCCGTTGAGGCTCAGCACGTGGCCGGCGAGATACAGCGAGCCGGTGATCAGGATACGCGGCGGCAGTTCGTAAGCAAGGGATGCAATCCGCCGCAGCGCCGCCGGGACATCTTCGGCGAGCTCGACGCGCAGGCCAAGCGCGCGGCCGGCGTCGGCGAGGCGCTCGGGCGGCATTGCGCCGTCGCGGCCGGGAATCGGCACGACGATCAGGTGCCGCGTCAGCCCGGTGAAGTTGGTGAGAAACGCGCCCGCGTCCTTGTTGGCCATCATGCCGGCGATCAGCACCAGCGGCCGCGACACGCGCTCTTCGAGATCGCCCAGCGCCGCCGCCGCGACGCGGCCGCCATCGGCATTGTGTCCGCCGTCGAGCCACAGCTCGCAGCCCTGCGGCGCGTCGTCGAGCAGCTTGCCGGTGGTGAGGCGCTGCATCCGCGCCGGCCATTCGGCGCTGAGGAGACCCGCCTGATAAGCGGCCTGGTCGATGCTGAAGCGCGTCTGCGCCCGCAGCGTCGCGATCGCCAGCCCCGCATTGTCGATCTGGTGTCGTCCGAACAGCTTGGGCGCGGTGAGGTCCATGAGGCCGCGTTCGTCCTGATAGGCGAGCCGGCCGTGCTCGATCTGCACGTGCCATTGCTGGCCGCAGGCGAACAGCGGCGCGCGCTGCCGCTTGGCTTCGCGCTCGATCACCGCCATCGCCGCATCGTCCTGTTCGGCGACGATCACCGGCGCGCCGCGGCGCAGGATGCCTGCCTTCTCAGTGGCGATCTCCGCCACCGTCGGCCCAAGAAACTCGGTGTGGTCGATGCCGATCGGCGTCAGCACGCAGGCGAGCGGCTGCTCGATCACGTTGGTCGCGTCGAGCCTTCCGCCGAGCCCGACTTCGAGCAGCAACACGTCCGCCGGATGCTGTGCGAACAGCCACAGCGCCGCGACGGTTTCGATCTCAAATAGCGTGATCGGCGCGCCGTCGTTGATACGCTCGCAATGCGCCAGCGCCGCAGCGAGTTGTTCGTCGCTGACCAGCACGCCGCCGCCCGGCTTGCCGAGCCGGATGGTCTCGTTGACGCGCACCAGATGGGGCGAGGTATAGGCGTGGACGGAAAGGCCCGCGGCTTCGAGGATGGCGCGCAGGAAGGCGAGGGTCGAACCCTTGCCATTGGTGCCGGCGATATGGATCACCGGCGGTAGCTTCTTTTCAGGATGGTCCAGTGCCGCCAGCAGCCGCTCGACGCGGCCGAGCGTCAGGTCGATGCGTGCGGGATGCAGCCCCGCGAGACGCGCGCGCAATTCGCCGACCGAACCAGACGGCTGCGGGTCGGTGGCTGCGCTCACGCCTGCGGCGCGGTCGGCGGTGTCGCCTCGGGTGCGGTCGCCGCGATCTCGGCGGCCGCGGTGTCCGGTTGCGGAGCAGCCTCGGCGGCGATCGTGGTGATGTCGGCGGCCGGCACCGGCGTCTTGGTCAGGATGCGGCACAGCCGCGCCAGGGTCGGACGCAGATCGTGGCGGTGCACCACCATGTCGACCATGCCGTGGTCGCGCAGATATTCGGCGCGCTGGAAGCCGTCCGGCAGTTTCTCGCGAATCGTCTGTTCGATCACGCGTGCGCCAGCGAAGCCGATCAGCGCGCCGGGTTCGGCGAGCTGGATGTCGCCGAGCATCGCGTAGGATGCGGTGACGCCGCCGGTGGTCGGGTTGGTCAGCACCACGATGTAGGGCAGCTTGGCCTCGCGCAGCATCTGCACCGCGACGGTGGTGCGCGGCATCTGCATCAGCGACAGAATGCCTTCCTGCATCCGCGCGCCGCCGGAGGCCGCGAACATGATGAAGGGCGCGTGCTTCTCGACCGCCAGCTCCATGCCACGGATGATCGCCTCGCCGGCCGCCATGCCGAGCGAGCCGCCCATGAAGTCGAAGTCCTGCACGGCGGCGACGATGCCGTTGCCCTCGAGCTTGCCGAAGCCGACCTTCACGGCATCCTGCGCGCCGGTCTTGGTGCGCGCATCCTTGATGCGGTCGGCGTATTTGCGCTCGTCACGGAATTTCAGCGGGTCGGCCACCACCTCGGGCAGCGCGACGTCGTACCAGGTCTCGTTGTCGAAGATCGAGCGCATCCGGGCGAGCGCGCCCATCCGCATGTGATAGTTCGAGCCGGGAATGACGAACTGGTTCTGCTCGACGTCCTTGTAGAACACCAGCTGCCCGGTATCCGGACATTTGATCCACAAATTCTCCGGCGTTTCCCGCCGCAGCATGTTGCGGATCTTCGGACGGACGACGTTGGTCAACCAGTTCATCAGGGACTCCGCGCGTCGCCTCGCAGGGCGCCGCTGGTTGTGGCCTTGTCAGGATATGGCGGCGCGGACGGCGTCCGTCCAGACCATATCGGGCGTTGGTTTGGCCGCAATTCGGCGGCCGATTGCCGCCACGTCGGCGGCCTGTTGCCGCTATTCGGCGGCCTGTTGCCGTTACTCTGCGGCCTGTTTGACGCCGCGAACGCCGGCAGATAGCGCTGCGACCAGATCCGCCACCGCGCCGACGCTGCCGTCGGTCGCGCGGTTGTCGGCGCCGAGGGTGGCCTTGAGCGCGTCGATCAGCGCCGTGCCGACCACCGCGCCGTCGGCCTGGGCGGCGATCGCGCCGGCGGCTTCCGGGGTACGGATGCCGAAGCCGACGCAGACCGGCAGGTCGGTGTGGCGCTTGATCCGGGCCACCGCGTCGGCGACAGCGGCCGTATCGGCCGAGGCCGAGCCGGTGATGCCGGTGATCGACACGTAATAAACGAAGCCCGAGGTGTTGGCGAGCACCGCCGGCAACCGCTTTTCGTCGGTGGTCGGGGTGGCGAGGCGGATGAAGTTGAGCCCTGCCTTCATGGCCGGCAGGCACAGCTCCTCGTCTTCCTCGGGCGGCAGGTCGACGACAATCAGGCCATCGACGCCGGCCGCCTTGGCGTCGACGAGAAACTGATCGACGCCGTAGATGTAGATCGGATTGTAGTAGCCCATCAGCACGATCGGGGTCGTGGCGTCGTCCTTGCGGAAGTCGCGGACCAGACCCAGCGTCTTCTTCAGCGTGGTGCCGCCGTGCAGCGCGCGCAAGCCTGCGGCCTGGATCGCCGGGCCGTCGGCCATCGGGTCGGTGAAAGGCATGCCGATCTCGATGATGTCGGAGCCGGCGGCCGGCAGCGATTTCAGCACCTGCAGGCAGGTGTCGAGGTCGGGATCGCCCGCCATCACGAACGTCACCAGCGCCTTGCGGCCCTGCCGCTTCAGCTCGGCGAAGCGGGTGTCGATACGCGTCGTCATCAGAACTTGCCCCCGAGATGTTCGGCGACCGACGCAAGGTCCTTGTCGCCGCGGCCCGACATGTTCAGCACCATGACGTGATCCTTCGGCAGGATCGGCGCCAGATCGGCGACCTTGGCGAGCGCGTGGCTCGGCTCCAGCGCCGGGATGATGCCTTCGAGGCGGCAGCACAGCTTGAACGCCTCGAGCGCCTCGGTGTCGGTCGCCGACAGGAAGTTGACGCGGCCGACATCGTGCAGCCAGGCGTGCTCCGGGCCGATGCCCGGATAGTCGAGGCCGGCCGAGATCGAATGCGCTTCCTCGATCTGCCCGTCCGCGTCCATCAGCAGATAGGTGCGGTTGCCGTGCAGGACGCCCGGCTTGCCGCCGGCGATCGACGCCGCGTGCAGCTTGTCGAGGCCATGGCCCGCGGCTTCGACGCCGTAGATCGTCACGCCGGCGTCGTCGAGGAAGGGGTGAAACAGTCCCATCGCGTTGGAGCCGCCGCCGATGCAGGCGATCAGCGAGTCGGGCAGGCGGCCTTCGATCTCCTGGATCTGCTCGCGTACTTCCTGACCGATCACCGCCTGGAAGTCGCGCACCATCATCGGATAGGGATGCGGGCCGGCGACGGTGCCGATGCAATAGAAGGTGTCATGCACGTTGGTGACCCAATCGCGCAGCGCCTCGTTCATGGCGTCCTTCAGCGTGTTGGCGCCGGACGTCACCGGGCGCACTTCGGCGCCGAGCGCCTTCATGCGCAGCACGTTCGGCTCCTGCCGGCTGACGTCGACGGCGCCCATATAGACCACGCATTGCAGGCCGAACTTCGCGCACATCGTGGCGGTGGCGACGCCGTGCATGCCGGCACCGGTCTCGGCGATGATGCGCGGCTTGCCCATGCGCTTGGCCAGCATGATCTGGCCCAGCACGTTGTTCACCTTGTGGGCGCCGGTGTGGTTGAGGTCTTCACGCTTGAAGTAGATCTTGGCGCCGCCGAAATGCTCGGTCAGCCGCTCCGCGTAGTACAGCGGCGAGGGCCGGCCGACATAGTGCTTGAGATAGCCGTCCATCTCGGCGCGGAATTGCGGATCGTCCTTGGCCTGCGCGTAGGCCTTTTCCAGATCGAGGATCAGCGGCATCAGCGTCTCGGCGACGAAGCGTCCACCGAACAGGCCGAAATGACCGCGCTCGTCGGGTCCGGATCGAAACGAGTTGGGCAGGATCGGATTCATCAGGTCATCAACTCTTCGCTGGCGCGCGCGGCGCGGATGAAGCTGCGGATCATGTCGGGGTCCTTGGCACCGGGCGCATGTTCGACACCGGAAGATACGTCGACACCGCCCGCTCGGGTGACGCGAAGTGCCTCGGCGACGTTATCGGCATGAATGCCGCCCGACACCATGAACGGCAGCGCGAGATCGAGATCGCGCAGCAACGCCCAGTCGAACGGCGTGCCGAGGCCGCCGGGGCGGGTGGCGTCCTTGGGCGGGCGGGCGTCGAACAGGATGCGGTCCGCCGCAGCCGCATAGGCCGGCAGCACCGCGAGGTCGGCGGCGGTGGCGACCGGGACAGCCTTCATCACCGGCAGGCCGAACATCTGCTTCAGCGCCCGGATACGCTCCGGACTCTCGTGGCCGTGCAGTTGCAGAATATCGGGCCGCAGGATCTCGACGACGTCACGCAGCAGCGCGTCGCTGGCATCGACGGTCAGCGCCACTTTTGCGGCGCGCCCGGCGACCTGCTTGCCGAGGTCGGCCGCGACGTCCAGCCCGACATGCCGCGGCGATGCCGGAAAGAACACGAAGCCGACCATGTCGGCGCCGGCCGCGACGGCCGCTTCCAGCGTGTCGCAGGTCGACAGGCCGCAGATTTTGACGACGACGGACATGGGTTTGCGATCAGGTTTCGGCCGGCGCGCATTGGGCGCCGGCAAGACGCCGGTGTTCTACACCGCCGCGCCGGCCTTGTCGCGCCTGCCGGCCGTGGAACTCTGGTCCAGCAGTAGGCGGCGCGGCTCTGTAGCGGCCGGCGTCATGACGCTGGCGCGCAGGTTGGCGAGCTGGGCTTTCGCCTCGATCGCCTCGGCCTGATGCCGGCGCGCGGCGCGTCGCCACTTGCCCTGGCGGAACCAGGTGGCGATGCCTCCGGCGATCACGCCGAGGATCGCGACGCCGATGATCAGCACGAACAGCGGCAGCTGCACGTTGCCCATCGGATCGCTGGGCTCCAGCGGATCGAACGACACCGTGACGAGATGGCGGTTGGCGACCGCGAAAACGATGAAAATCAGTCCGAGCGGGATCAGTACCACCGCCGTCAGAAACTTCTGCATGTCGTTCTCGCTCGTTTTGCCCAGCACGCGCTTGCCCAGCAAACGGGCGTCGCGTCACGCGCCGGTATCAGGATTCCCGGAGTCGCGATTCAAACGTTCGCGCATCTCCTTGCCCGTCTTGAAAAACGGCACGCTCTTCTGATCGACCGGAACGTGCGCACCGGTGCGCGGGTTGCGACCGGCGCGGGCAGGCCGGTGCTTCACCGAAAACGCGCCGAAGCCGCGCAGCTCCACCCGATCGCCACGCGCCAGAGCTTCGACGATCTCGTCGAGGATCGCATTGACGATGTTCTCGACGTCCCGCTGATAAAGGTGCGGGTTGTGCTCGGCGATGCGCTGAACGAGTTCGGATTTAATCATCGAGGATGTGGTCCGTGCGTGCGGACCGCCATTTCCTTGAAAATACTGTGAACTGTCAAGACGCTAAATCAAATGAGGCTGCCCCGAAAAGGGCCGTCGGCACGGCCCGAACGAAGCCGCTGCCGGGGTTCAAATACCGTGTGATGGATCAGGATGCTGTCAGCGCGCACTACCTGGCGCCCACAGCGCCAGCATGCCGTCGAGTCCGAGCCGTTCGACGCCGGATTGCTCGACCTGACGCGCAACTGCACCGAGACCGAGCGCGTCCAGCGTGATAGTCGCGGCGGCGCGCAGGAAGGTGAGGTCGCCGAATTGCGGGGCGAGCTTGAAGTCGCGGATAGGCAGGCCGCTCTTGACCTTCTTCTCGGATTCCAGCCACGCCACAGCGGCTTTCTCGTCGCCGAGTTCGTCGATCAGTTTCAGTCCGACGGCCTGGCGACCAGTGAAGACGCGGCCGTCGGCGACGACGCTGAGCTGCGCATCGTCCATCGCGCGGCGGCTCTTCACCAGGTCGCGAAACCACGCGTAGGAATCGCGCACCAGCGACTCCAGCGCGGCGCGCGCCTCCGGGCTGGTCGGCTCGAATCCGTTCGGCGCAGCCTTGAGCGGCGACGACTTCACTTCCTCGACCTTGACGCCGACCGTCTTCATCAGTTCGGAGACGTTCGGATACTGAAACAGTACGCCGATCGAACCGACCAGCGAGCTTTGCTGCGCGATGATGTGGTCGGACGCGAGCGCCGCGATGTAGCCGCCCGACGCGGCGAGGCCCTCGACGACGACCACCATCGGCTTCTTGGCCTTCAGCCGCATCAGCGCGGTATAGAGTTCTTCCGAGCCGGCGGTCGTGCCGCCCGGCGAATTGATGTGCACGATCACCGCGGCGTGCGACGATTTCTCCAGCCGCTCGAGCGCTTCGATCCGTTCCGAATTGCTGCGGATCAGGCCGTCGATCTTGATCCGCGCGATCGAGCCGGTGCTGCTCAGCGCACCCTTGCCGGCGGGCGACAGCGCCGCCCCGACCGCCACGACCGCGACGATCGCAACCAGCACCGCGGCGACGCGCCAGAACGTCAGCTTGCGGCGAATGCGGCGGCGATCGACGATCACATCGGAATCAAGCGACATGGACATTCTCCGGCGAAACGGCTGTGCACGGTTTTCAAAGCGGATCGTTGCGTTTCCGTGAGCGGATTACATCAATTGCAATCCAATATGAAGAAAACAAGATTGGTGCTCACCGTCTCG
>NZ_JBMDXE010000181.1:0-2518 GCF_048594845.1 Rhodopseudomonas sp.
CCGCCCGCTTCGTCGAGCTTGCCAAGACCGCGATCCTGCACCGCGATCCACAGCGCTTCGCTTATCTGTATCAGCTGCTGTGGCGGCTGCGGACTAATCCCGAGCTGATGCACATCGCCACCGATCCGGACGTGGCGCGGCTGCAGGCCATGGCCAAGGCGATCCGGCGCGACGAGCACAAGATGCACGCCTTCGTGCGCTTCCGCGAGATCGGACGCGAGCCGAAGTCGCGCTATGTCGCGTGGTTCGAGCCCGAGCACCACATCGTCGAACTCGCCGCGCCGTTCTTCGCGCGCCGCTTCGCCGACATGGCATGGTCGATCCTGACGCCGGATGTTTGCGCGCATTGGGACGGTCATGCGGTGGCATTCACCCCGGGTGTGGCCAAGTCGATGGCGCCGTCGGAGGATCGGCTCGAAGAGACCTGGCTCACCTACTACGCCAGCATCTTCAATCCGGCGCGGCTGAAGACCAAGGCGATGCAGGCCGAGATGCCAAAGAAATACTGGCGCAATCTGCCCGAGGCGGCGCTGATCAAGCCGCTGATCGAGGAGGCCGAGCGCAAGACCCACGCGATGGTCGCGGCCGAGGCGACCGCGCCGAAGAAGCCGCAGCGACAGGAGCAGCCGATGACAAAAGCCAAGCCCAAGCTTGGCGCCGACACGCTGGCGCATCTGCGCGAGGAAGCGAAGGGCTGCCGCGACTGCGATCTGTGGAAGCCCGCTACCCAGACCGTGTTCGGCGAAGGCCCGCAGCATGCCAGCGTGATGCTGGTCGGCGAGCAGCCCGGCGACAAAGAGGACCTTGCCGGCAAGCCTTTCGTCGGCCCCGCCGGGCAGTTGCTCGACCGCGCGCTGGCCGAGGCCGGCGTCGATCGCACCAAGACCTACGTCACCAATGCGGTGAAGCACTTCACATTCGTGCCGCGCGGCAAGATCCGCCTGCACCAGAAGCCGAACACGCCGGAGATCAAGGCCTGCCGGCAATGGTACGAGCGCGAGCTCGCCACCATCAAGCCGCTGCTCGTGGTGGCGATGGGGGCCACCGCGGCGCAGAGCGTGCTCGGTAAGCTCACGCCGATCAATGCCAATCGCGGCCACCTGATCGAGCGCGACGACGGCCCACAGGTGCTGGTCACCGTGCACCCCTCTTATCTGCTGCGGCTGCCCGATGCCGACGCCAAGGAGCGCGAATATTCTCGTTTCGTCGACGACCTCAAGATCGTGGCGGCCCATCTGAAGGCGCATGCGGCTTGAGCCGGCGCTGACCGCTCCGCACGGCAGCGCACCAACCTCCACGCTCGTCGCGACATTTCCGCGCAGGCAGGGCGACGCCTTTGATTCAACCGAACCCGCACGAGTTTCGGTAACCCTCGCGGTCTGATCGGGTTGAGCAATCCTCGCGAAACAGCTATCGCTGCGACGCACTGCTGCACTGCAGAGCAGCGCCTGCAGCAAGACCAACAACAATATGCGAGGAACTTGATGTCCGTTCTCTCCCGCTCGATCGCCACCTTGGCGGCCGCCGCTCTGCTGTCCGCCGCTGGCGGTCAAGCCATGGCACAGAAGAAATACGGCCCCGGCGCCAGCGATACCGAGGTCAAGATCGGCAACATCGTGCCGTACAGCGGTCCCGCTTCGGCCTATGGCAGCGTCGGCCGGGCGCAAGACGCCTATTTCAAGATGATCAACGACAAGGGCGGCATCAACGGCCGCAAGATCGTCTACATCTCTTATGACGACGCCTATTCACCGCCGAAGGCGGTCGAGCAGACCCGCAAGCTGGTCGAGAGCGACGAAGTGCTGTTCATGTTCTCGCCGCTCGGCACGCCGTCGAACACAGCGATCCAGAAGTATCTCAACGCCAAGAAGGTGCCCCATCTGTTCCTGGCGTCGGGCGCCACCAAGTGGAACGATCCGAAGAAGTTCCCGTGGACGATGGGCTGGCTGCCGAGCTACCAGAGCGAAGGCCGCATCTATGCCAAGTACCTGATGAAGGAGAAGCCGGACGCCAAGATCGCCGTGCTGTATCAGGGCGACGATTTCGGCAAGGACTATCTCAAGGGCCTCAAGGACGGCCTCGGCGCCAAGGCTTCGCAGGTCGTGGTCGAGGACAGCTACGAACTGACCGAGCCGACCGTCGACTCGCACATCGTCAAGATCAAGGCCGCCAATCCGGACGTGCTGGTGATCTTCGCGACGCCGAAATTCGCCGCACAGACCATCAAGAAGGTCGCCGAGCTCGCCTGGAAGCCGCTGATGATCGTGCCGAACGTGTCGGCCTCGACAGGCAGCGTGATGAAGCCGGCCGGCTTCGAGAACGCCCAGGGCATCATCTCCGCTTCCTACGCCAAGGACGCCACCGACAAGCAGTGGGAAAACGACCCCGGCATGAAGGCGTATTACGAGTTCATGGCGAAGTACGCGCCGGACGCAAGCCGCGCCGACTCCTCGTTCATGACCGGCTACAACATCGCCGAGACCGTCGCGGTGCTGATCAAGCAGTGCGGTGACGACCT
>NZ_JBMDXE010000182.1:0-30959 GCF_048594845.1 Rhodopseudomonas sp.
CTCGACAGCGGCGCAGCGGCCGCCAGGCTGAAGCAGCTGGTTGCGGTTTCGAACGGGTGAGAGGTTGTCATGTCCGACATCCTGAAGAAAATCGAGGACTATAAGCGCGAGGAGATTGCCGCCGCCAAGCGCGAGCGGCCCCTGGCCGGGCTGGAAGCGATCGCGCGCGACGCCGCGGCGCCGCGCGGCTTCGTCCGCGCGCTGCGCGCCAAGCATGCGGCCGGCGACTACGCGCTGATCGCGGAGATCAAGAAAGCCTCGCCGTCGAAGGGCCTGATCCGCGCCGACTTCGATCCGCCGGCGCTCGCCAAGGCCTATGAGCAAGGCGGCGCCGCGTGCCTGTCGGTGCTCACCGACACGCCGTCGTTCCAGGGCAGCCTTGATTATCTGGTCGCGGCGCGCGCCGCGGTGTCGCTACCGGCGCTGCGCAAGGACTTCATGTACGAGCCGTATCAGGTCGTCGAAGCCCGCGCCTATGGCGCCGACTGCATCCTCATCATCATGGCGGCGCTCGACGACGCCGAAGCCAAGGATATCGAGGACGCCGCGTTCGATCTCGGCATGGACGTGCTTGTCGAGATCCACGACGGCGCTGAGCTCGACCGCGCGCTGAAGCTTCGTTCGCCGATGATCGGCGTCAACAACCGCAATCTGCGCACCTTCGAGGTCACGCTCGCGACCAGCGAAGCGTTGGCGCCGCGCATTCCGAAGGATCGCCTGATGGTCGGCGAAAGCGGGATCTTCACCCCTGCCGACCTCACGCGCCTGGCTCGCGTCGGCATGACAACCTTCCTGGTCGGTGAAAGCCTGATGCGCCAGGACGACGTCACCGCGGCGACGCGGACGCTGCTGGCGAAAGCCGCCTGAGGCGACCGATGGCGAAAACCTCCAAGACGGCAAAACCCAAGGCTGCGGCTCAAGCTCCCACCCTCACCCACATCCGCTCCACCGGTGAGGCGCACATGGTCGACGTGTCGGACAAGCCGGCGACCGAACGGGTCGCGGTCGCCGAGGGGCGCGTGGTGATGAAGCCGGCGACGCTCGAGCTGATCCTCAGTGGCGATGCCAAAAAAGGCGACGTGCTCGGCACGGCGCGGATTGCCGGCATCATGGCAGCCAAGCGCACCTCCGAGCTGATCCCGCTGTGCCATCCGCTGGCATTGTCGAAAGTGACGATCGACATCACGCCGGACAAGAAGCTACCCGGCTGCATCGTCAGAGCGACCGCCAAGGTCAGCGGCCCGACCGGCGTCGAGATGGAAGCACTGACCGCCGTCTCCGTGGCGTGCCTGACGATCTACGACATGATCAAGGCCGCCGAACGCGGCGTGCGAATCGAAGGCATCCACCTGCTCGCCAAGACGGGCGGAAAGTCGGGTGACTACGTCGCGGACGCGCGCGCCAAATAGGCGTAAGCTCGGCGACGTCCGAAGTGAGCGCGCCGATGCCGACAACAGCCCCCTCACCCTTCAACGGCCTCACCGAGGCTGAAGCCAACGCGCGGCTGAACACCGAAGGCTTCAACGAATTGCCGCGGCCGGACCGCCGCACGCTGTTCGGCATTGTCCTCGAGGTGCTGCGCGAGCCGATGCTGGCGCTGCTGCTCGGTGGCGGCGTGATCTATCTGGCGCTCGGCGACTTCAAGGAAGCGATCATCCTGCTGGTATTCGCCAGCCTGTCGGTGATCATCACCGTGGTGCAGGAGAGCCGCACCGAGCGCGTGCTGGAAGCGCTGCGAGATCTCACCAGCCCGCGCGCTTTGGTGATCCGCGACGGTGAACGCAAGCGCATCGCCGGGCGTGACGTCGTCCGCGGCGATCTCATCGTACTGTCAGAGGGAGATCGCGTCGCCGCGGACGCCTTGCTGCTGCAAGCCGACGATGTTCAGGCCGACGAGTCACTGCTGACCGGTGAATCGCTGCCGGTTCGCAAGATCGCGCGCGACGAAGCCGGCGATGCGACGCCGCGTCGGCCCGGCGGCGACGATCAGCCGATCGTATATTCGGGCTCGCTGATGGTGCGCGGAAGCGGCATTGCCGAAGTCATCGCCACTGGCGCGCGCAGCGAGATCGGGAAGATTGGTCAGACACTCGGCACGATGCAAACCGAGCCTCCACGGCTGCAGACCCAGACGCGGAAGCTGGTGCGCGTGTTCGGCCTGATCGGCGGTGCGTTCAGTATTCTGGTCGTTCTGCTGTACGGGACGCTGCGCGGCGGCTGGCTCGACGCGGTGCTGGCCGGCATTACTGTCGGCATGTCGATGCTGCCCGAGGAATTCCCGGTAGTGCTCACTGTGTTCATGGCGATGGGCGCGTGGCGGATTTCGCAGGCCCGCGTGCTGACGCGGCGCGCCGCCGCGATCGAAGCGCTCGGCTCCGCAACAGTGCTGTGCACCGACAAGACCGGTACGCTCACCGAAAACCGGATGTCGGTCGCCGAGTTGCGGCTGCCGACAAGCGAGATCTTTCGCCCGCGCTCAGGCGAACTGCCGCCGGCGTTCCGCGATCTGCTCGACACCGGGCTGCTCGCAGCAGCACCTGATCCATTCGACCCGATGGACCGCGCGCTGCATCGCCTCGCCGGTGAGCATCTGCCGAACGGCGCCGGCGCCCGCAGCCTCGTGCATGCCTACGGCCTACGCCGTGACCTGCTGGCGATCACCCAGGTCTGGCGCGACCCCGACGACCTCGGCAATTTTATCGTCGCGGCCAAGGGGGCGCCGGAGGCGATCGCGCGAATGTGCGGCCTTGGCGATAACGACCTCAGGCAATTATCAACGACGATCGACGCGATGGCGGCCGATGGGCTACGCGTGCTTGGCGTCGCCCGCGCCGCCCACCCCAACGACAACTGGCCAGAGACGCCGCTCGGCTTCGGGTTTCAGTTTCTCGGCCTCGTCGGCCTTGCCGACCCACTGAGGGAGGCGGTGCCGGCGGCAGTCGCGGATTGCCGGACCGCCGGCATCCGCGTGGTCATGATCACGGGCGACTATCCGACCACGGCGCGCGCGATCGCCCGCGATGCCGGCATCGATGCTGAGACAAGTATCACCGGCGATGAAATCGCGAGTCTGGACGATGCCGCTCTGGCGCAGCGGCTGCGCGACACGACCGTGTTCGCGCGGATCATGCCGGAGCAGAAGCTGCGCATCGTCGAAGCGCTCAAGACTGATGGCGAAGTCGTCGCGATGACTGGCGACGGCGTCAACGACGCGCCGTCGCTGAAGGCGGCACACATCGGCATCGCGATGGGCGGCCGTGGCACCGACGTGGCGCGCGAGGCGTCGTCGATCGTGCTGCTCGACGACGACTTCGCCTCGATCGTCAAGGCGATCCGGCTCGGCCGGCGGATCTACGACAATCTCGTCAAGGCGATGGGCTTCATCTTCGCGGTCCACGTCCCGATCGCCGGACTGGCCCTGTTGCCGCTGCTGTTCGGCCTGCCGATCCTGCTCGGGCCGATCCACATCGCTTTTCTGGAAATGATCATCGACCCGGTGTGCTCGATCGTGTTCGAAGCCGAAACCGCCGAGGACGACGTCATGCGGCGCAAGCCACGGGATCCCGAACAGCCGCTGTTCGGCCGTGCGCTGATCGGTTGGGGACTGGTTCAAGGCCTGCTGGTGTTCGCGCTGGTCGCCGGCGTCTTCGTCATCGGCCAATTCCGCGCGATGCCGGAGACCGAACTGCGCGCATTGACCTTCTTCGCACTGGTGCTGAGTTTCGTCTGTCTGATCTTCGTCAACCGGTCGTTCTCGACCTCGATCCTGGCGGCGTTGCGCCGGCCCAATCCGATGCTGGCCGTGGTGCTGGTGATCGTCGCCGGCGTGCTTGGCCTGAGCCTCGCCTGGCCGTGGCTTCGCGAACTGTTCAAGTTCGGCCCGCTGCACGGCGACGATCTTGCGCTCACGGCTGTTGCCGCCCTGGTGGTGTTGATCCTGCTGGAATTGATCAAGCCGCTGTGGCGCAGCCGGCTCGGCGGAATGTCGTCGCGGCAATCGGCGTAAGCCGCACCGCCGCGACGTTCGCGTGCTACACGGAAAGCCGCTCGATCGCTTGGCGATCGATCACGAAACGGCTGGTGTTCGTACAGTCTTCGCAGCGATAGATGTGGCGTTCGAATTCAGAACTGCGCCCGACCGGACGCGGCTCGACGCGCGCGAGCCGCATGGTCGCGCCGCAGACGGGGCAGCGCGCGGGATCGAACGTGGTTTGAATGTTGCGCCAGACCATAATGCCTCCTCCCCACTGGCTCGCTGAGTTCGAACGACGGGCTGTCGTCGCGGTGTCCCCCACCGCTCAGCCGGATCGCTGCTCCGCCTTTCGGCGGCGGCTCGTCGTCGTCGAGCCGGCGAAGCGCGGCCAGAATTGCGGCGAGCGGCACAGTCTTGTCCGAGCCGGGCACGGCACGTAGCCATGGCTGTTGCTCGATCGCATTGGCGTCGGACGCCCATGAGGAGAGAATGGCCCGCTTATCCGCCGTGCTCAGCGCGTCATCGCGCAGCACATGATCGGGATGATCATAAGTCGCGGCCTGGTCACGGTCAGGATATGGCAGGATCCCTGGAACATGGCGGAGTTCCAGAGCCGTTTCAGTCGTGGTGTGCATAGCAATCCTCCCGAGCTACTCCTTTCAAACGGGACGGACCGAAAATTAAAATCATCGCCGGCGCTTTCAAGTCCCCGCTCGAAATTTTTTCGGCTCTCGCCGCATCGGACTACCAACTCGCCCCTTGACCCTATCAGGCGCGATCCCAGATCGAACTGCGCGCCCGCCCGGCGCGGGTGCGCTTTCTGGTTTCGAAGATCGGATTGATCACGACTGGAATGAGGAGGCATCCCATGAACGTGCGAGAGATGATCCCTTGGGGCCGCAGCAATCAGTCGGTCTCGTCTTTCAACGGCGATCCGTTCGTGTCGCTGCAGCGCGAAATGAACCGGATGTTCGACGACGTCTTCCGCGGCTTCGACACACCCGCCTTGTCAGGCCGCTTCCCGGCGTTCGGCACCTCTTGGCCCAAGCTAGAAATCGCCGACAGTGACAAGGCGCTGACGGTCTCGGCCGAGGTCCCCGGAATGGAGGAGAAGGACATTGAGGTTCTGCTCGGCGACGGCGCGCTGACCATCCGCGGCGAGAAGACGTCCGCGACCGAAGACAAGGACAAGCAATTCAGCGAGCACTTCTACGGCAAGTTCGAACGCCGGGTACCTATCGACGCAGCGATCGCCCCCGATCAAGTCAGCGCGTCGTTCAAGAACGGTGTCCTGACCGTGACCTTGCCAAAGAACGGGCCTGCGCCGTCAGCAGCCAAGCGGATTGCGATCCAGCCGGGCAAGTAATCGCGGCGAGACAGAAAGGATTTATTCATCATGACGCTGAACGCCTCGGAACAAAGGTGTTGTGCCGGGGCGTTCGGGTGTCGGCGCAAACAGAATTTAACAACTTCGGGGTGCAATCGCGCCGCAGGGAGATTTCACCGGCAGCACGAGAGTTGGTGATGAGACAAGAGCGACGATTTGCGCGTGTGCGCCCGAACGCGAGTGCGGCGAGCCTCATCGTCGGCCCCAGGGTCCCGGTCGTGCCTTGTCAGGTGGTCGATTATTCCGCCGGCGGCGCCTGCATCGAGCTGAACGCCGACGTCACCCTGCCCCCACGCTTCGAATTACTGCATGGCGGCACCAAGAAGAAGTGCCGCACGGTCTGGCGCAAGGTCCGACGGATCGGGGTCGCGTTCTGAAGCGATTGATTGGACGGACCCGCTCGCCGTCAGCGCTGCAGGTCCGGCGGCAGCGGCGGGTTCTCGCGCAGCAGGCTGATGGTCACTCTCCGATTGGCAGCAATTGTCGGCGCTTCCGGAAATAGCGGCTCGCCGTCGCCTTTGCCGGCCACCGACATCACCCGGCTCGCCGGTAATCCCTCCCGCTTCAGGATCTGGCGCACCGCATTCGCCCGGCCGGTGGACAGGTCGAACGCGTCGTAATCGTCGTTGGCCGCGACCGCCACGGCCGCGGTATGGCCGACGATCGAAACCCGCAGCGAGGTCGCGCGTAACGGACCCGCAAGCCGCATAATCAGCAGCCGCGCAGTCTCATACGGCACCGTCGAGCCGTCCGGAAACATCGCCCGCCCGTCCTGATCGGTGAGTTCGAGATTCAGACCGAGCGGCGTCTCCTCGAACACCACGTTCTTCGACAGCTCGCTAAGCTCCGGGGAGTCCTGCAGCGCCTGACGCAGCGAAGCCGACGCAAGCGCGAACTCGCGCTCGGACTTCGCCTGGGCGCTGCCGCCGTCCTGCGGGCTCGGCGTGGCGCTGGACTGATCGGGCGCGACGTTCATCTTGCTGCGGACCGTGCCCTGCACCGGCACACCGTCGGTTTCGACCACGCCCGACCAGCGCGACTCCTGCTGCACGCCGAACGCGTCGCGCATCGAGCCGGCGACGATCTGCATCTTGCGCAAATCCTGTGTCGAGAACGATACCAGCACGAGGAAGAAGCTGACGAGCAGGCCCATGAGATCGGCGAAGGTCACGAACCAACCGTGGCCTCCGGGATGCTCTTCTTCGACTTTCTTCTTGCCGCCGGTGCGGCCACCTCCACTCAGCATCGGCGGTGATCCGAAGTCGAGCAGAGGATAAACGGGGCGTGACGTCCGACGCGCATGGCGATCGCCGCTGATGAATCCGGCGCCGCGTGCGTCGAGCCTGGAAGACGTGCCTCGCCGCGCAGCTCCTGTGTTCTAGAAGGCCACGCGTGAACAAACGGTTGTCGTTGTTCCTCAATGTTTCCGGACCATACTAGACTTCCGTCGGCATCTCGCCTCGACGCCATGTTCCTGCTAGGTCTTCGGTATGACGACATCCCTTTCGCCCGGCGCTGCGGATGCGCTGCTGTTCGATCTCGGCCGCGTGGTAATCGATTTCGATCTCGCGCGAACGCTGAAAGCCTGGGCTGTCGAGCTCGGCAGCGATCCGTCGGCCATGATGATGCGGCTCGCGCAGAACGACATGTTTCATCGCTACGAGACCGGGCACGTCACCGACGCCGAGTTTTTCGCGGCGGTCCGTGACGTGCTGGGGCTGAAGCTGTCCGACGAAGCGCTGCGCGAAGGCTGGAATGCGATCTTCATCGGCGAAATGCCGGGCATTGGGCCGCAGCTCGCGCGCGCGGCGCGGCACCTGCCGCTTTATGCGCTCTCGAACACCAACGATGCTCACATCGCGCATTTCTCGGAGCACTATGCGCATCTGCTGGTGCATTTCCGCGAACTGTTCCTGTCGTCGCGGATCGGGATGCGCAAGCCGAACGCAAACGCGTACGATCACGTCGTCAAGAATATCGGCGCGCGCCCGGACCGCATTGTGTTCTTCGACGATCTGGCCGAAAACATCGAAGCTGCGCGCCAGCACGGTCTAAAGGCCGTGCACGTTCGCTCCAGCGCGGACGTGGCGCAGGCGCTCGATCAACTCGGGCTGGCGTGACCGCCCCAACGACTGCTGACCGATTGCCATGACCGACGCTGCGACCGACCTCGCCTGGGATCATCCAAACCCGTTCACGCTGACCATGGTGCCCGGCGCGGCCGATATCGACGGCCTCAACCACACCAACAACTCGGTCTACGTGCGCTGGTGCGACAGTGTCGGCTGGGCGCATTCCGAAGCGCTCGGTCTGGCGCTCGCCGACTGGCAGCGGATCGACCGCGCGATGGCAATCAGACGCGGAGAATACGATTACCTGCTGCCGAGCCATCTCGGCGACGAACTGCTGCTTGGCACCTGGATCTACGGCAGCGACGGCAAATTGGTGATGGAACGCCGCTTCCAGCTGATCCGGCTGCGCGACGGCGCCACCGTGATGCGCGGGCGCTGGCAGCTCGTCTGCATCGAGATGTCGAGCGGCCGCCCGCGCCGCCTGCCGCCGGAATTCGCCGCTGTGTATCTGCCGGTGATGGTGCGGGCGAAGGACGGCGAATAAGCGTCGACCGGTTCGGGGCGTTCGGCCATCAGCATCTTTGGCACAGCCGTGCGGTCCCCTTGGTTCCCCGAACGAAGGAAAACTCCCCACGCTCGATATAAGTCAGTAGCCTTGCAAGCTACCAATCTCGTCCTCCCGTCCGACCGCCGCAGGAGTACAGCCCTGATGTCCGCTGCCACCGTCTTCGTGCGTCAGTTCTTCCACGGCACGCGCGCCGATCTCGCCCCCGGCGAGCTGATCGTGGTCGGCTATCAGTCCAACTTCACCGATGCGGCGCTGTCCTGGGTTTATTTCGCCGGCACACTCGATGCCGCGATCTGGGGTGCCGAGCTGGCGTCCGGCGACACGCCGCAGCGCATCTATGTGGTCGAGCCGACCGGCGCGTTCGAAGATGATCCCAACCTCACCGACAAGAAGTTTCCCGGCAATCCGACACTCTCCTATCGCTCTCGGCATCCGTTGCGGATCGTCGCCGAGGTCACGAACTGGCAGGGCCACACGCAGGAGCAAGTTCAGCAGATGAAGGACGGCTTCGCACGGCTACGCGCCGCGGGCGCCGAGATCATCGATTGATCGACGTGACACGGCCTAGCTGGCGAACACGCACGACCGCCGTGAATGGCCGGGACGAGCCCGGCCATGGCAGGACTCGCGGCGAAATACGCTATCTAGAATAGACGGTGGATTCGGTTCGCGTCGTGGAAGCACGCTACGACAATCTGGCCGGATCAGGGCGCCTCAAGGATCAGAGCGCATTTTAGAAACCACTCATTCGAGACGACGCCGAGCGCCCTCCCGCCATGAGCGGATGCCCATACTGACTACGGTGCCGGCAGCGAGCGGCAGTCCATGGAATACACCAGTTCGCCCTTCGCCGTGCGGCCGATCGGCTGGCACGGGATGGTGGTCCGCGTCGCCGCCGGCGTGGCTGTCGCGGACGGCGCCGTGGCGGCGGCAGGCGCAACCGCAGGCGCGGTAGCGGCCACCTCCGGCGCAGTCGCCGCGGGAGGCGCGTAGTCCGGATTGGCCGACGGCATCCAGCCTCGGCTCCAATCGTGCCGGACCGCATAGGTGGTGCCGAACGCGATCAGTCCGATGACGCCGACAATCCGCAGCAGCCATTTGGCAAAATCATCACCCATCTGCGCACTCCACTGCCGGCACGTCGCCACACGATGAGTGGTCGTATCGCCCGGCACCCCGTCCGACAATTATGATTTCGTTGGGCGCGATGCCGCTCCGACCGCCGCGCCGGACCTTGCGCAAGCGCCGCGGCACACCTAAAGCCGAAGCATGGACCACTCTCAGCCTCGCCGCTTGCAACCTGCCCTCGCCCGTTCCGGAGCCTGCCGATGGCGCTGATGCCGGTTGCCGACGCTCTAGCCGCCGTACTCGACGGCGCCGCTGGCCTTGCCATGGACACCGTCGCGCTCGAGGACAGCCATGGCCGCGTGCTAGCGCGTGATCTGGCGGCGCTGCGGACCCAGCCGCCGCAGCCGATGTCGGCGATGGACGGCTATGCGGTGCGCGCCGCGGACGTCGCGACCGTGCCGGTACGGCTGAAAGTGATCGGCGAGATCGCCGCGGGCAAGCCGGCCACGCTCGGCATCGGGCCGGGTCAGGCGCTGCGGATCTTCACCGGCGGTGTGATCCCGGATGGCGCCGACACCGTGGTGATCCAGGAGGACACGCAGCGCGACGGCGATCAGGTGACCGTCACCGAAGCGGCCCGGACCGGCCGCCACATCCGGCCGGCCGGTGTCGACTTCACCGAGGGCGAAGTCCTGCTGCGCGCCGGGCATCGGCTGAATGACCGAGATCTCGCGCTCGCCGCTGGCATGAACCACCCGACGCTCCCTGTGTATGCCCGCCCGCGCGTGGCGATGCTCGCGACCGGCGACGAACTGGTGATGCCGGGCAACCCGCTGCAGCCGGGTCAGATTGTCTATTCCAACGGCTACGCGCTGCGGGCCCTGGCGCGCAGCGAGGGTGCCGCGGTGATCGACCTCGGCATCGCCGGCGATACTGTCGAGGCGACGACTGCGGCGATTCGGAAAGCACGCGATCTCGGCGTCGACCTGCTCGTCACCACGGGCGGCGCATCGGCTGGCGACCACGACCTCGTCAAACAGTCGCTGGAGGCAGAAGGAACGGACATCGCGTTCTGGAAGATTGCGATGCGCCCCGGCAAGCCGATGATGCACGGCCGGCTCGGCCCGATGCGGGTGATCGGCCTGCCCGGCAATCCGGTGTCATCCTATGTCTGCGCCTTCCTGTTCATGGTGCCGTTGCTGCGCGCGCTGTCCGGAATGCGCGAGGTGATGCATCGGCGCGAACCGGCGTGGCTGGGCGCGGCGCTCTCCGCCAACGATCAGCGTGAAGACTATCTGCGCGCGTATTTCGAGGTGGCGGATGACGGACGACTGATCGCGACGCCGGTCGATCGCCAGGACTCGTCACTGCTGGCGCGGTTATCAGCCGCGCAGGCGCTAATCATCCGTCCCCCGCATGCGCCGGCCGCCGAGGCTGGCTCCGCCTGTCACATCCTTAAGCTCCCGCTATAGCGATCGATGAATTTGTTGACCTCAAATTAAGAGGTTGCGGAACACATACCGAACATATAGTGTCCGTTCATGATTTGTTTCGATTCATGTCGTCTCATTGCCTCGGACGTGATGACGCAAGGTGATGACGGGCGAGATGGCGATCGTCGCCAGATTGGGGAATGGTCGGGATGCTGACGCGCAAACAATTCGAGCTGCTGAAGTTCATTAACGAGCGCCTGAAGGAAGCCGGCGTTCCGCCCTCGTTCGACGAGATGAAGGATGCGCTCGACCTGCGCTCCAAGTCAGGCATCCATCGTCTGATTACCGCTCTTGAAGAACGCGGCTTCATCCGCCGTCTGCCCAATCGCGCACGCGCCATTGAAGTTATCAAGCTGCCTGATCTCGGCGGGAATGGCGGCGGCGCACGGCGTGGCTTCACCCCGAGCGTGATCGAAGGCAATCTCGGCAAGGTCCGGCCGCCGAGCCCGCAGCCCGTCGAGCACGAGACCGACCGTAACGTCGCCGTGCCGGTGATGGGCCGGATCGCAGCCGGTACACCGATCGAAGCGCTACAGACCCGCAGCCACACCATCAGCGTGCCGCCCGAGATGCTCGGCGCGGGTGAGCACTACGCACTGGAAGTTCGCGGCGATTCGATGGTCGAAGCAGGCATCCTCGACGGCGACATGGCGCTGATTCAGCGTAACGAGAGCGCCGACACCGGCGACATCGTGGTGGCGCTGATCGACGAGGAGGAAGCCACGCTAAAGCGCTTCCGGCGCCGCGGTGCCTCGATCGCGCTAGAGCCCGCCAACGCGGCCTACGAAGTTCGAATCCTGCCGCCGAACCGGGTTCGTATCCAGGGCAAGCTGGTCGGCCTGTACCGCAAGTACTAATCGCGATCGCTGTCGCCGGCGCGATCTCAGCGCGGGTGAGTCTTCAGCCACTCCAGCACATCGCCTGCATTCCGGTCCGGCGGAAACACCGGATAGAACACGTGAGTGACACGGCCTTCGTCGACGATCAGCGCGATTCGTTTCAGCAATGTCGTGCCGGCGACCTCCATGGTGGGCAGCCTGGCGGCGGTCGCCAGCGCCAGCTTGTCGTCGGACAGCACCGGAAACGGCAAATGCAGCCGTGTCGCCATCTCCGTCTGGTAGGCGGTGTCCTGTGTCGACAGCCCGAACACCTGAGCGGCGCCCGCGGCTTTGAGTTCAGCGAACAGGTCCCGGAACGAACAGGTCTGCGGGGTGCAACCGCGCGCGCCCGGGATCATATCCCAGTCGTCCACCGGCGAGATCTGGCCCGGCACGCCCGTCCGCGGGTAACCGAAGACGACGGTTCGGCCCGACAGCGTCGATAGATCCACGGTCTGACCGTCGGTGGCGGGCAGCGGCACCGAGGGCAAGGTCAGGCCGGGCAGGTGCGCCGCACCGCCGTCATCGACCGGCGCAGGAATCACGGACCAGTCGACCTCGTTCAGATGGATCTGGTTCATGCGGCCGTCTCTCCCTGTGGATGCGTCAGCCGCGGGCTCGTAGCAGCCGGCCCTTTTCGCGGCTCCAGTCGCGCTTCTTCTCGGTCTCGCGCTTGTCATGCATCTGCTTGCCCTTGGCGAGCGCCAGCAGCAGCTTTGCCCGTCCCTTTTCGTTGAAGTACAGCTTCAAGGGAATCAGCGTCATGCCCTGGCGTTCGACCGCGCCCATCAGCTTGTTGATCTGCTTGCGATGCAGCAGCAGCTTGCGCGGCCGCTTCGGCTCGTGATTGAAGCGGTTGGCCTGCAGATATTCGGGGATGGTTGCGTTGATCAGCCAGATCTCGCCGCCACGGGAATCCGCATACGATTCGGCGATCGTCGACTTGCCGCCACGCACCGACTTCACCTCGGTGCCGGTCAACGAGATGCCGGCTTCGATCGTGTCTTCGATTGCGTAGTTGAACCGCGCCTTGCGGTTTTCGGCGACGACCTTGATCGCGCGTTCGTTCTTGTCGGCCATTGCGGCGGTTCCTGTCGGCCTGGTCCATCACGCCGCGGTTAGAGGGACGGACCGGCGCCTTTCTTGAGCAGATCGCGGATTGCGGTGAGCAGTTCTTCCTGCCGGGTCGGAGTCGGCGGCGGCGCCTTGGTCTCTTCGGCTTTCTGCTTCAGCTTGTTGAGCGAGCGGATCACGGCGAACAGAACGGCTGCGACGATCAGAAAGTTCAGCGTCACCGTGAGGAAATTGCCCCACGCCAGCACGGCGCCCTGCTTCTTCGCGTCGGCCAGGGTGTTGGCCGTCACCGCCTTCGTGAGCGGCGTGAAGTAATTGGAGAAATCGAGACCGCCGGTGATCGCGCCGATGATCGGCATGATGACGTCGCCGACCAGCGAGGTCACGATCGCGCCGAACGCCGCGCCGATGATGACGCCAACCGCGAGGTCGACGACATTGCCCTTCATGGCGAAATCACGAAATTCTTTGAGGAGCCTCGACCCCTTCTGCTCGATCTCTCCGACGCCCATGCAGCCTCCCTCAGTTCAGCAAGCCAGCGTGCATCATCGCCGCGCGGATGACCTTGCCGGTCGGTTCGGTGACCGGCATCAGCGGCAGCCGCACTTCTTCTTGGATCCGGCCGAGCAGAGTCAGGCCGTGCTTGGCACCGGCGACGCCGGGCTCCTTGAACACAGCGTCGTGCAGCGGCACCAGGCGATCCTGGATCTTCAGCGCGCCTGCATAATTGCCGGCAAACACCGCGCTCATCAGGTCCGAACACAGCTTCGGCGCCACATTCGATACCACCGAGATGCAGCCGTGGCCGCCCGCCGCCATATAGGCAAGCGCCGTCATGTCCTCGCCGGAGAGCTGGAGGAAGTCGGCGCCCATGGCATGGCGCTGCTGCGAGACGCGGCCGAGATTGGCGGTGGCGTCCTTGACGCCGGCAATATTCTTCAGCTCGTACAACCGGCTCATGGTGTCGACCGACATGTCGACCACCGAGCGCGGCGGGATGTTGTAGATGATGATCGGAATTCCGATCGCATCGTTCACCGCCTTGAAGTGCTGATACATGCCCTCCTGGGTCGGCTTGTTGTAATACGGCGTCACCACCAGAACTGCTTCGGCACCGGCCTTTTCGGCGTGCTTGGCGAGCGCCACGGCCTCACGGGTCGAGTTTGAGCCCGCCCCGGCGATCACCGGCACGCGGCCCTTTGCCTCCTCGACGCACCATTCGACCACCTTGTGGTGCTCCTCGTGGCTCAGCGTCGGGCTTTCACCCGTGGTGCCGACCGGCACCAGGCCGTGGGTCCCCTCTTCGATCTGCCAGTTCACCAGCGCGCGAAACGCCTCCTCGTCAAGCGAACCGTCTTTTTTGAACGGCGTGACCATGGCGGTAAACGATCCCCGGAAATTCGCCTTGGCAGCCATTGGTATTCTCCTGACGCACATCGCCTGCAAACGAACCGCCTTCATAACGAGTCCGCGACAGCCGCGAAAGACCTGAAATTACGACAGAAACGCCGCCAAGGCGCGTTCGCAGATGCGAACGCCCTTGGTTCGAATGATGAAATCCGAATGCGTTAGGCAGCAAACCTGAAGTTCGATCGAAACAGTAGCAGCTGAGCGCTGACAAGCTTCGATTCAACTGGAACCGCCGGCCTTAAGCTGATGGCTGCACGGCATAATCGGCGTCGCTGACCTGCTCCATCCAGGTCGCGAAGCTGCCATCGAGCGCCTCCTGCATGGCAATGTGGGTCATGCCATTGGTCGGTGACGCACCGTGCCAATGCTTCTCGCCCGGCGGGATCCAGACCACGTCACCGGCGCGAATCTCGCGGACCGGCCCGCCGAGAGTCTGGATGCGGCCAACGCCGGCGACGACGTAGAGCGTTTGCCCGAGCGGATGGGTGTGCCAGGCGGTGCGAGCGCCGGGCTCGAATGCCACCCGGGTCGCCGCCAGCCGCGCCGGAGCCGGGGCGGAGACGATCGGATCCTGCCACACCGTGCCGGTGAAATAGTCCTTGGAGGCGCGCTGGGTGGGCCGCGAGCCGGCTGCGAAGATGTCCATGGTCTGGCCTCCCCGGGCGCTTACGCCTTGCCCGCCTTCTCCTTGAACGCCGCATAGCGCGCCTTGGTTTCGGCGTTCATCGGATAGAGGCCCGGCAGCACGGCGCCGTTGTTGACCTCCTCGACGATCCAGCCTTCCATCCGCTCCTGCTCCGGTCCCTCGGCCAGCACGTGGTCGAGCAGCGCCTGCGGGATCAGCACGGCGCCGTCCTGATCGGCGACGATGATGTCCTTCGGGAATACGGCGACCCCGCCGCAGCCGATCGGCTCGCCCCAGCCGACGAAGGTCAGGCCAGCCACCGAGGGCGGCGCAGCCGCGCCGTTGCACCACACCGGCAGGCCGGTGCCGAGCACGCCCTCGAGATCTCGGACAACGCCATCGGTGATCAGCGCGGTGATGCCGCGCTTGACCATGCGGGCGCACAGAATGTCGCCGAACACGCCGGCGTCGCTGACGCCCATCGCGTCGATCACCGCGATGCAGCCTTCCGGCATCGCCTCGATCGCCGCGCGGGTCGAGATCGGCGAGCCCCAGGATTCCGGCGTGGCGAGGTCTTCGCGGGCCGGTACGAAGCGCAGCGTGAAGGCTTCGCCGACTAGCCGCGGCTGCCCCGGACGCAGCGGCCGCGCGCCGCGCAGCCAGACATTGCGAAGTCCCTTCTTCAGCAACACCGTGGTGATGGTCGCGGTCGAGACGCGCGCAAGGGTGGCGATGGCTTCCGGGGTCAGTGACATGTGCACGCAGCTCCTCAAGAGATCGGAGGCGCATCTTGCGGGCGCGCCCTCCCTCGTCAAGCTGCAACTCGCGCTCGGCTGACCTTCGTCAAACGCCTGATCAACACGGCTTATCGCTTGTTCCGGCAATCAGTTATCGGCTGTGCGCCGATCACGAAGTGATTTTCACGCGGCCCGAAAACACGCTATGCGTAGACCTTCGCCGAGGATTGAGAGGGGCGTGATCAGAAGACATGGCGCTGACGACTCCCCGTATGTTGCCGAGCGGCGACTCCGCCATCACCGTCGATTTCGGTCGCGAGATCAGCGACGAGTCGAACCATCGCGTGCTCGCGCTGGATCGCCTGCTCACCGCCACGCCGATCGCGGGCGTGTGTGAAACGGTGCCGACTTATCGCTCGCTGCTGGTGCACTACGATCCCGAGCAGATCGATTTTTTAGCGCTCGCCGAACAATTGACGCGCCTGGCGCAGCAGCCGATCGAGACGACGGCGACCGCGCAGCGGCGCTGGCGAATCCCGGTCTGCTACGGCGGCGAGCACGGCATCGATCTGGAAGACGCTGCGGCGACGCTGAACATCACACCGGACGACCTCGTCGCGCGTCATGCCGCCGGCAATTACCGGGTTGCGATGATCGGTTTCACACCGGGCTGGTCGTATCTATCGGGCCTCGATCCGGCGCTGGCGATCCCACGCCGGCAAGCGCCCCGGTTGCTGACTCCTGCCGGCACCATTTCCATCGGCGGCGTGCAGACCGGCGTGCAGTGCCTGCCCGGCCCGAGCGGCTGGCATTTGCTCGGTCGAACGCCGGTTCGGACTTATCAGTTGCATCGCGATCCGATCTTTCTGCTCGAGCCGGGTGACGCGATCAGCTTTACCCCGATCGATGCGAAACAATTCGCGGAGCAAGACCGCGCCGCCGAAGCCGGCGAGATCGTCGCCGAACTGGTGGCCGCATGAGCCGGCTGATCATCGACAGCGTCGGTCCCGCCACCTCGGTACAAGACGGCGGCCGGCATGGCGCGCAGCGCTATGGCCTGACACCGAGTGGCGCGATGGACCGCGTGTCGCTCGCTGCCGCCAATGTCCTGGTCGGCAACGCACCGGTCGCAGCCGCGATCGAACTCGGGCCACTCGGCGCGACGCTGACCGCCCGCGAGGGCGCGCTGCGCCTCGCCCTCACCGGCGCCGAACGCGCCGCCGCGATCGACGGCAAGGCAATCCTGCTCAACGAGTCCTTCCTGCTCGGCGAAGGCAAGACGCTGACACTCGGCATCGCACGCAGTCAGGTGTTCAGTTACTTGGCGATCGCCGGCAGCATCGACGGCGAGCCAATGTTCGGCAGCCTCGCGGTCAATGCCCGCGCCGGTCTCGGCAGCCCCTTCCCGCGTCCGCTGCAAGCGGGTGATGTCATCCCGGCGCAATCGGCCAAACCAGGCGATGAGCGACGACTCGATCTGCCGAAGCTAGCCGACGATCCGATCCGGGTCGTACTCGGGCCCCAGGACGACGAGTTCGGTGACGACGTCGCGGCGTTCCTCGATGGTGAATGGAAGATCTCCGCCACCAGCGACCGGATGGGTTATCGCCTCGAAGGTCCGCAGATCCGTCACCAGCATGGCCACAACATCGTCTCCGACGGCACCGTGGACGGCAGCATTCAGGTGCCCGGCAACGGCCAGCCGATCGTGCTGATGTCCGATCGCGGCACCAGCGGCGGCTATCCGAAAATCGCCACGGTGATCACCGCCGACCTCGGAAGGTTGGCGCAGCGTCAGCCGGGGCGGCCATTCCGTTTCGCGGCGGTGAGCATGGACGAAGCGCAGGCTGCGTATCGGGCGATGGCCAAGCTGATCCGCTCGCTGCCCGACCGGCTGCAGGACGCACGTCACGTCACGCTCGATCTCGATGCCCTCGTGACCGCGAACGTCGCCGGCGCCGCGATCGATGCGCTCGATGGCTGAGCACTGGATTATTGGAAGGAAGGCCTGAGATGAAGATCGACCTGAACTGCGACCTCGGCGAAGGCTTCGGCGCGTGGAGCATGGGCGACGACGCCGCGATGATGAGCATCGCCACCAGCGTCAACGTCGCCTGTGGCTTTCACGCCGGCGATCCCGATATCATGCACAAGACCGTCACGATGGCGAAGCAGCACGGCGTGTCGATCGGCGCGCATCCCGGCTTTCGCGATCTGCACGGCTTCGGACGTCGCCCGGTGCCGGGCATCACGGCGGCCGAGATCGAGAACCTGGTCGCCTATCAGATCGGCGCGCTGCAGGCCGTCGCCACGTTGGCCGGCCACAAGGTCACGCATGTCAAGGCGCACGGCGCGCTGTCGAATGTCGCCTGTGAAGACGACATGACGGCGCGCGCGATCGCCGCGGCGATCAAGGCGGTCGATCCGTCCCTCATTTTCGTGGTGCTGGCGAATTCCAAGCTGGTCACGGCCGGCGAGGCTGCTGGTCTGCCGCTGGTCCACGAGGTGTTCGCCGACCGGGCTTATGAGGACGACGGCAATCTGGTGTCGCGCCGCAAGCCAGGCGCGGTTCTGCACGATCCCAGCGAGATCGCTCAGCGCGTGCTCCGCATGGCGCAGGATGGTGCAGTTGTGTCAGTGACCGGAAAAGTGATCAAAATGCGCACCGATACGGTATGCATCCACGGCGACACCCGCGGCGCGGTCGAGATCGCCTGTGGGGTGCGCCAGCTTCTCGAGCATAATGGCATCAAGGTCGAGCCATTCGCCCGAGCGTGACCTAGTGCGCCAGCCCCTAGAACAGGCGGAGGTGCGGCGCTCCAAAAGCGACCGCGGCAATCAAGGCGAAGGCGGCGCTGACGGCGAGAACGTCGACGTTTAGCACCATCGCGGCCGACGCCAGGGCGCGACGGATCGCGGGTGCGTTCGTGCGGTTGTGCTGTGTCATGACGGGTCTCCCAAGCTCTCGGGGAACAACAAAAGCCCGAATTCGACGCCCCGCAAGGCGGTCGGCGAAATAACGACGCCTGTGCCATCAGGGTCCCGGAACCGGCAGAAATCTTCTCTTCCGCAGCCGCGAAGGCGGAGTTCTTTCTAGGCCCCTGCAAGCCAAAACCGCCTTGTCTCCGCCGCCGAACCGGTTTAGCTCGGGGCCTTCAATCAGGCAGTTTTGGACCGATGCAGCAGGCCGCCGCGCCGAAAATCAGTTTTGTCTCGCTGGGATGCCCCAAAGCGCTGGTGGATTCCGAACGGATCATCACCCGGTTGCGCGCCGAGGGCTACGAACTGGCGCGCCAGCACGACGGCGCCGACCTCGTGATCGTCAACACCTGCGGCTTCCTCGACAGCGCCAAACAGGAGTCGCTCGCGGCGATCGGCGAAGCGATGGCGGCCAACGGCAAGGTGATCGTCACCGGCTGTATGGGCGCCGAGCCGGAACAGATCGAACAGGCTTACCCGGGAGTCCTGTCGATCACCGGGCCGCAGCAATATGAGAGCGTGCTCGATGCGGTGCATCGCGCCAAGCCGGCGCTGCACAATCCGCATCTCGATCTGGTGCCGGAACAAGGCATCCGGCTGACGCCACGGCACTACGCGTATTTGAAGATCTCGGAAGGCTGCAACAACCGCTGCAGCTTCTGCATCATTCCGAAGCTGCGCGGCGACCTCGCCTCGCGCTCGGCTGCCGACGTGCTACGCGAAGCCGAGAAGCTGGTCGCGGCCGGCGTCAAGGAACTGCTGGTGATCTCGCAGGACACCTCGGCCTATGGCGTCGATCTGAAATACGCCGAGAGCGCCTGGAAGGACCGCAGCGTCCGCGCCAAGTTCATCGACCTCGCGCGTGAACTCGGCGAGCTCGGCGCCTGGGTGCGGCTACACTACGTCTATCCCTATCCGCATGTCGACGAAGTGATCGGCCTGATGGCCGAAGGCAAGGTGCTCCCCTATCTCGACATCCCGTTTCAGCACGCCAGCCCCGATGTGCTGAAGCTGATGAAGCGTCCGGCCGCGCAGGACAAGACGCTCGACCGCATCAAGCGCTGGCGCGCCGAATGCCCGGAGCTGGCGCTGCGCTCGACCTTCATCGTCGGCTTCCCCGGCGAGACCGAGCGCGATTTCGAATTTCTGCTGGATTGGCTCGACGAAGCCGAGATCGATCGTCTCGGCGCGTTCAAATACGAGCCGGTCGCCGGGGCGCCGTCGAATGCGATCGAGGGCCAGGTTAGCGACGAGGTCAAGCAGGAGCGCTGGAACCGGCTGATGGCGCGGCAGCAGGCGATCTCCGCACGGCGGCTGAAGCGCAAGGTCGGCACCCGTCAGCAGGTGATCATCGACGACGTCGGCCCCACCGTCGCCAAGGGCCGCTCCAAGGCCGACGCGCCCGAAATCGACGGCAGCGTTTATTTGTCGAGCCGCCGCCCGCTCCGCGTCGGCGAAATCGTCACCGCCAAGATCGACCGCGCCGACGCGTACGATCTGCACGGGACAGTGGCGGGGTTCTGAGAGCCAGCTAATAACGCACGTGCCCCGGATGCAGTGCAGCGCGCCGCCCTTGCGGCGTGGTGCACTGCTGATCCGGGGCCCCGGTGATCTAGGGCTGCGCTGAGTTGGAGCAGCGAGGAACCGGGGTCCCGGATCGGCGGCGCAGCGCGAAAGCGCTGCACCTTGTCCGGGACACGAGTTTGAATGCTTATGGCTTCAAGATCGACGCGCCCGTGGTGACTCGCCCTTCCAGATCGATATGCGCTTTCGCCGCATCCTTCAGTGCATAAGCGTGGTTGATCGGGACGTGGAGTTTGCCTTCGATCACCGCCGAGAACAGCGTGTCGGCGCCTTCGATCAGTTCCTTGCGGGTGCCAATGTAATCGTTGAGCTTCGGCCGGGTGGCGAACAGCGAGCCGTGGGCGTTGAGCTCGGCGAGCGAGAACGGCGGCACCGGGCCTGAGGCATTACCGAACGACACAAACAGCCCGCGCGGCTTGATGCATTTCAGCGAGCCCGGGAACGTGGTCTTGCCGACGCCGTCGTATACCACGTCGCACAGTTCGTTGCGGCTGATCTGCTTGACCCGCGCGACGAAGTCTTCCTCGTTGTAGAGGATGACGTGATCGCAACCATTGGCCAACGCCAGATCGGCCTTGGCCTTGGAGCCGACCGTGCCGATGACATGAGCGCCGAGCGCGCGCGCCCACTGGCAGGCCAGCAGACCGATGCCGCCGGCTGCGGCGTGGATCAGCACGCGATGGCCTGGCTCAACCTTGAAGGTCTTGTGCAGCAGGTACCAAACCGTCAGCCCCTTGAGCATCAGCACGGCGCCCTGCTCGTAGGTGATGTGGTCCGGCAGCTTCACCAGCTTGGCGGCTTCGATATTGCGCTCGGTCGCGTAGCCGCCGAGGTTGGAGTAGTAGGCGACCCGATCGCCGGGATGGAAATTGGTCACGTGCGGACCGACCGAAACCACCTCACCCGCCGCCTCGTTACCGGCGACGAACGGCATCTGCGGCGCCTTGTAGAGGCCGGTCCGGTAGTACACGTCGATGTAGTTGAGACCTACGGCGTGCTGGCGGATGCGGACTTCGCCGTCTCCCGGCGGCGGCAGCTCGACAGCCTCGTAGACCAGGGCTTCCGGGCCGCCAACCTGATGCACCCGCACCGCTTTCGTCATTCTCGTTCCCTCGGGAGTTTATGCGTCAGGAAACCGAATGCCATCCGCGCGGCGTTGTCAACCGACCGCCGCCCGGATGGCTCGCTGCGCTGCGTCAGCGCGCCTTGGCGCGGTTGCGCTTGGCCAGCACGTTGAACAGCTCAACCGCTGCCGAGAAGAGAATCGCGAAGTAGATGTAGCCGCGCGGAATATGAAACTGGAAGCCATCCGCGACCAGCGCCACACCGATCAGCACCAGGAAAGCGAGCGCCAACATCTTGGTGGTCGGGTGCTCGGAGACGAATCGCGCCACCGGGCCGGACGAGACGTACATCACCGCCATCGCGATCAGCACCGCTGCGACCATGATCTCGATGTGCTCGGCCATGCCGATCGCGGTCAGGATCGAGTCGACCGAAAACACCAGATCGATGACCACGATCTGCACGATCACCCAGAAGAACGCCTTCTGGACGTTCGAGGTCTTGTGCTCGACTTCGCGGAATTCGACTTCCGAGTGGATCTCGTGCGTTGCCTTGGCGATCAGAAACAGACCGCCGATGATCAGGATAATGTCGCGCCAGGAGAACGCCTGGTCGGCGATGGTGAAAACCGGCGCCGTCAAGCCCGTGAGCCAGACCAGCAGGCTGAGCAGGATCAGTCGGAAGATGAGCGCCAGCGCCAGGCCGATCTGGCGGGCACGGGTCGCTTGCGGCTCGGGTATCCGTGACACCAGCACGGACAGAAAGATGATGTTATCGATGCCGAGCACGATTTCGAGCGCGGTCAGCGTCAGCAGTGCAGCCCAGGCTTCCGGGCTGTAGATCAGGTCGATCATCGTCTCGCTCGTTGGATCAGGCGGATGGCGGCGTCGGCTGCGACTATATAGATCGCTATCGTACAAAGCGTGATAGTCACCGGGGCCGGCACGGCGAAGTGTCGCACGAGCACGTAAGCCGACAACACGCTCCAGACCGCCATCAGCGTCAGGTTGAATCCGCGCAGCCGTGCTACCCGAACCGGATGCAGCACATGCACGGGAACGAACGTCAGGACAATCAGGGCGGCGATGGCGAGGCTTCCGACGACGGCGGGCGGGTGAAGCAAGAACAAGTAGAATGCCGCTGCGTTCCATAGCGCCGGGAAGCCGCGGAAGTGATTGTCGGCCGTCTTCATCCGCCGGTCGGCAAAGTAGAGAGCCGAACTGACCACGATGCCGACGCCCAACACCGGTGCCGCGATCGGCAACAGCAATCCACTGGCGGCGATCGCATAGGCCGGTACGAACACGTAGGTCAGGAAGTCGACGACGAGGTCGAGCACGTCGCCCGACCAGTCCGGCTGCAGCCGGCCGACATCGAGACGGCGCGCCAGCGGGCCGTCGATGCCGTCGACCAGCAGCGCGAGACCGAGCCAGCCGAACATCGCCGCCCAATGCTCGCGGACCGCCTCGAGCATGGCCAACAGCGCAATGCCCGCCCCGGCGGCAGTCAGCAGGTGCACGGCGAACGCGGCCAGGCGACGGGAGCGCGAAGCCGGCGGCGGCGTCTGGTCCAGCGGGGTCATCGACGTCCGGCATATCAGGTCCGGCGCAGTCTTGCATATCCGGCGGCCGGCACCGGCGCGCCGAATTGCGGCAGCGTTAATGTTCCGATGCGGACTTGAAATCGCGACCGCGACTGACGATTGTCTCTGCCATGACCCAGACCCTGCTCGAACCCAACAGCTACGACGTCATCGTGGTCGGCGGCGGCCCCGCCGGCCTGGCAGCCGCAATCGCCGTTGCCGGCACCGGCGCGCTTACCGCTCTTGTCGCCCGCAAGGTGCCCTACGCGGACAACCGCACCACGGCGCTGCTCGGCGATTCGATCGACCTGCTGGAGAAGCTGGGCGTCTGGGCTCGCTGCGCCAGCGACGCCGCCGCGTTGCGGACGATGCGGCTGGTCGACGCCACGGACCGGCTGATCCGCGCCCCGGAGGTGCGGTTCGCATCCAGTGAAATCGGAATGGACGCGTTCGGTTACAACATCGAGAACCGCAAGCTGATGGTCGCGCTCGAAGCCTGCGCGGCCGAAGTCGGCAATCTCGACCGTTTCGACGACGAGGCCGAGTCGGTGACGCCGGGCGATGAAGCCGCGCTCGTGCGCACCCGGCAGGGCCCGACCTTGTCGGGCCGGCTGGTGGTGGGCGCCGACGGCCGCCAATCGCAGTGCCGCCAAGCCGCGGGCATCACGGTGAGCAGCCGGGCGCTGAAGCAGTCCGCCCTCACCTTCAACATCACCACATCGCGGCCGCATAACGAGGTCTCGACCGAATTCCACACCGCCGAGGGACCGTGCGTGTTCGTGCCGCTGCCTGGGCGGCGCATGAGCATCGTCTGGGTCGCGTCGCCGAAGGAAGCGCAGCGTCTGAGCGAGCTGAGCGACGAGGAGCTCTCGGCCGCCGCCGAGAAACAATCGCATTCGATCTACGGCAAGGTCAGCGTTGCGCCGGGCCGTAACCTATTTCCGCTCGCGATCGAAAAGCCCAGCGCTTACGGCCGCAATCGTATCGTCCTGGTGGGCGAAGCCGCGCATGTGGTGCCGCCGATCGGCGCGCAGGGGCTCAACATGGGCCTGCGTGACGCCGGCGACATCGCCGAGATCGTCGAAGACGCGATGGCGCGTGATCAGGATCCTGGCAGCGACGCGGTCATTGCGCGGTTCGGGCGCGCCCGCAGCGCCGACGTTGCAAGCCGCACCTTCGCGATCGACATGGCCAACCGCACGCTGCTCAGCGATCTGCTGCCGGCGCAGGCCATGCGCGCCGCCGGGATGCAGCTCCTCAGCTCGGTGGGACCGCTGCGCCGGATCGCAATGCGCGAAGGTCTGTCGCCATTCTGGCGCTCGCTCTGATCTGACGAATCCGATCGCTACAGCAGCGGCATGTGGCCGGTCTTGATCAGCCACATCACCGTCGTCAGCGTGATCACCGACACGAAGGTGCCGATCAGCACTGCGACCGACGCGGGCTCGACCCAGGTGTTGTACTGACGCGCGATCACGAACACGTTCAGCGCCGGCGGCAACGACGCCATCAGCACGGCAGTGCCGGCCCACTCCGGGGTGAACGGCCCGAAGGCCAGCATCAGGCCGAGCGCGATCACCGGATGCAGCAGAAGCTTCACGCCGATCAGCGACGGGATCTCCCACGGCACGCGCCCAAAGGGGCGGAGCGCGACGGTGACGCCGAGGGTGAACAGCGCCACCGGCGCCGCGGCGTTCTGAAGAAACTGCAGCGTATTGTCGACCGCCACCGGCAGATGCAGGTGCAGCGCGGCGGCGGCAGCGCCGAGATAGGCCGCCACGATCAGCGGATGCAGCACGATCTCGCGGACGACGTGCAGGATGGTCGGCAGCAGCGGCCGCCGCTGTCCCGCCGTCAGCGCCATCGCCACCGGCACGATCGAGAACAGGAAGATGCTGTCGAAGCAGAAAATCAGCGCCACCGGCACTGCGGCCTTGGGACCTAGCACCGCCAGCGCCAGCCCCGGCCCCATATAGCCGATATTGCCGTACCCGCCGGCGAGGCTCGCCATAGTGGCCTCGCGGATCGTCAGCCCGCCGATCATCCGGCCGATCGCGCCCGACAGGAAGAACGCAATGGCCGTCCCCAGAGTCGTCGCCAGGACGAACGGCAGATTGTTGAGTTCCTCGAACGGCGTCTTCGACATGATCCGGAAGAACAGCGCGGGCAGCGAAACGTAGAGCAGGAAAAAGTTCATCCAGGCGAGGCCGTTTTCCGGCAGCCGCTTCAGCCGGCCGCAGGCGAAGCCGACGAAGATCAGCCCGAAATACGGAAGCGCCAGGTTGAGAATATCGATCATGTGGTGGAGGTCACGCTCGGAGGGGCATGACCGGTAACAGGGAATTGGCCGCCCAGCCACGGGAACGTGACATGGCTGGCCGGCGAACCGGCCGAATGCCGAAAAGCCTTGCGCCGGTGGCAAGAAAACGCGCGAAAACAACAATCTAGGACGCCAGTTTAAAGATCGTCCGAACCGAGGCCCTAGCATCGGCCGCAATCCTGGTTTATGCGACTCTGATGATCAAGACGAGAACCGCCAAATTTCAGATCGGGCAGATCGTTCGCCACCGGATCTTTTCGTTCCGCGGCGTGGTGTTCGACATCGATCCGGAGTTCAACAACACCGAAGAGTGGTGGCTGTCGATCCCGGAAGAGGTCCGGCCGCACAAGGACCAGCCGTTTTACCACTTGCTCGCCGAGAACGCCGAGTCGGAATACGTCGCCTATGTGTCGGAGCAGAACCTGCTGCCCGATGACTCGGGCGAACCGATCCGGCATTCGCAGGTCGCGGAAATCTTCGTCAAGGACAAGGCCGGCGGCTATCGCCCGCGCAACTCGTCGCTGAATTAGTTCAGGCGGATAGCACCCGGGCCGCAGGTCGGTCTTTTCCGAACTCGATGTTCAAAACGACAAAGGGCGCCCGTTTGGGCGCCCTTCTCGTTTGCGGATGTCGCTGTGTTACTTGGCGGCCGGATTGGTGCCGGCCGGGGCCTGCGCCTCGAGCTTCTTGCGCTGCTCTTCGGCCCGCTTCTGCAGCTCTTCCTGCAGCTTCTTCTGGGTTTCTTCGAACTGCTTCGGGTCGGTCGGCGGGCCGTCATAGGCCTTGGCGAATTCGGCCAGCGGCAGCGGCAGCGTCAGCGGAGCGCCGTTGGAATTGATCGCCTGAACCACCAGGTTCTGGCCCTTCTTCATATTGGCGATCATCTCCGGCGTGGCTTCATAGTCCGACATGCAGCCGTTCGCGAAGCAGATCACATAGGGGCTCTGCTGCGGCGGGTTGTTGTCGACGATGATGCGGGTGCCGTGGACGAGCTGCATACCGAGCGGGAGCGTCACGCGGAGAATCTTCTTCGGCTCGCCTTCCGGCTCGATGATGACCGCGGCGATCACGGGCTGACCGGACTCGATGCGGCCGTCCTTACCGGTGAAGCAAACCTGCTTGGCGTTTGCATCCTGCCCCTTCAGGCAGAACTTGGTCCACGGCGCGTAGATCAGCTGGACCTGCTGCTGTTCTTGCGGCTGCGCGGCGCCAGCGGCGGGCGCCGGGGCAGCTGGAGCGCCCTTCGCCGGCGCCTTGGGAGCGGCGGCCTTCGGCGCCGGGGCAGCCTTGGGAGCCGCGGGCTGCTGCTGCGGGGCTTGGGCTTGCGCTGCGGTAGCGACGGCCAATACGGACACCGCCGTCGCCGTCAGCAGGCCAAATGCCCGCCCGCGCGGCCCGGCCGACGCGACCAAGTTGCAAGACTTCATTGCGGAAAACCCTTTCTGAAACGGTCGCGCACCCCACAGCGACGCGGGAGCCGGCATCTGGCCGTTGGGCCGGTGTCTCGAAGCCAATTGAGGCAGTTACGTGACGAGCCGGTCAGGCGCCGTCGCGCGTCCGCTTTCAATACATCGGCATACGAAAAGATCAATGGCGACAATCATCCGCGGCCCGTTCGATCACTCCCTTGTGGTAAATCCCCAAGGGTGAAAAGCGCCGAATCACATGAACGATTCGCGACCGGCACGCGCCGTCTTGGAGCCGTGTTGACGATGTTGATCGCACTCGGCCTGACATCAGCGATCGGTCGCGTCGCCGCGGCCGAGACCAGCAGCGTGACGACGCCATCGCACGCCCTGGCGATGCATGGCGAACCTGCCCTGCCCGCGAACTTCACTGCGATGCCTTACGCCAATCCGGATGCGCCGAAAGGCGGTCGCCTTGTCGAGGGCGTGCTCGGCACGTTCGACAGCCTCAATCCGTTCATCGTCCGCGGGCTCGCGGTGCAACGGGTCCGCGGCTACGTGGTCGAGAGCCTGATGGCGCGCGGCAATGACGAGCCGTTCACGCTGTACGGCCTGCTTGCGCAGTCGGTGGAAACCGATGATGCGCGAAGTTACGTCACGTTCCGCATCAATCCGCGGGCGAAATTCTCCGACGGCCAACCGGTACTGGCTGAGGACGTGCTGTTCTCCTGGCAATTGCTGCGCGACAAGGGCCGCCCCAATCACCGCCTGTACTACGCCAAGGTGGCCCGCGCCGCAGCGATCGACGACCGCACCGTTCGATTCGATTTCAGCGATGCGCAGGATCGCGAACTGCCGCTGATCCTCGGCCTGATGCCGATCTTCCCGAAGCACGCCGTCAATCCGGACACCTTCGAGGAAACCTCACTAACGCCGCCGATCGGCTCGGGGCCGTACCGAGTGAGCACCGTCAAGGCGGGCAGCAGCGTGACGCTGACGCGCAATCCGGACTATTGGGGGCGCGATCTGGCGATCAATCGCGGCCTGTGGAACTTCGATGAAGTTCGTGTCGAGTATTTCCGTGAGGCGAACTCACAATTCGAGGCGTTCAAGCGCGGGATCTATGATTACCGGGTCGAGACCGAGCCGCTGCGCTGGCACGACGGCTACGGCTTTCCGGCGGCCCGCAGCGGCGACGTGATCCGCGACACGCTGAAGCCCGGCACGCCGCAGCCGACCGAAGTGCTGGTGTTCAACACGCGGCGGCCGGTGTTTGCGGATATCCGCGTCCGCGAAGCGCTGCTTCAAATGTTCGACTTCGCCTGGATCAACCATAATTACTTCTTCGACCTGTACACACGCAGCGGCAGTTACTTCGCCGGCTCCGAACTGTCCGCTTATGGCCGTGCGGCCGGGCCCGACGAACTCCGCCTGCTGCAGCCCTATCTGACGCGGCTGCGTCACGATTTCATCGACGGCAGCTATCGCCTGCCCGTCAGCGACGCCTCGGGCCGCGACAGGACAGCCTTGCGACGTGCGCTCGCTCTGCTGTCGGACGCCGGCTATCAGCTCGACGGCACGGTGATGCGCCGGCGCGCGACGCACCAGCCGCTCAGTTTCGAAATCCTCGTCACCACCCGCGAACAGGAGCGCATCGCGCTGGCCTTCGCACGCGACGTCAAGCGCATCGGCGTCACCGCCACTGTCCGCGTCGTCGACGCGGTGCAATTCGATCAGCGCCGCATCTCGTTCGATTTCGACATGATCCCGAACCGCTGGGATCAGTCGCTGTCGCCGGGCAATGAGCAGTCCTTCTACTGGGGCTCCGAGGCCGCCGACATCCAGGGCACCCGCAACTACATGGGCGTGAAGGATCCGGCGATCGACGCGATGATCGCCCAGATGATCGCCGCGCGGCGCCGGCCGGACTTCGTCGCGGCAGTCCGCGCACTCGACCGTGTACTGACCTCGGGCTTCTACGTGATCCCGCTGTACAACATCCAGGAGCAATGGATCGCGCGGTGGAATCGTATAGAACGGCCACAAGCAACCGCGCTGACCGGCTATCTTCCCGAAACCTGGTGGGCCCGGCCATCGATGCCACGGTGACGCAGCAAAGGTGATCAAGTGACCCAGCCCAACGCTTCGCCGACCCTCGACGGTTTGTTCCGCCGCATCCTCGCGCGCCAGCCCGATGCCATCGCGCTGATCGATCCGGCTGATAAGCAGCGCATCACCGGCCAGCCGCCCGCCCGTCTCACCTACGCGCAGGCCGACAGGGCGATCTCGGCGCTCGCCGCTCACTTCATCGCCGCCGGCCTGCCGCAGAACGCGGTGATCGCGCTGCAGCTTCCGAACACGATCGAATTCCCGCTCACCATCCTGGCGGCGCACCGCGCCGGCCTGGTGGTGGCGCTGCTGCCGCAGCTCTGGCGGCAGGCCGACGTTACTACCGCGCTGAACCGGACCGGCGCGCGTGCGATCGTGTCGTCGCGCTGGATCGACGGCGTCAGCCACGCCGATGTGGCGATGAACGCCGCCGCCGAAGCGTTCTCGATCCGCTATGTCGGCGGCTACGGCGACGACCTGCCCGAGGGCATGGCGTCGCTCGACGTCGCGATGACCGAGGAGGTCGAGGCTGATTTCGATCCGGGCGTGCAGGATGCCCGCCGCGCCGCGATCATCTCGTTCGACACCACGCCGGACGGCGTCCGCGCGATCCCGCGCACCCATCTGCACATGATCGCGGGCGGCCTCGCGGTGTTCCTCGAGAGCCGAGTGCCGCAGGGTGCGATGCTGATGTCGGCGCAGACGCTGTCGTCGTTCGCCGGGCTGGCATCGTCGATGGTGGTCTGGCTGCTCAGCGGCGGCACGCTGGCGCTGCATCACCCGTTCGACGAGGCGCTGCTCGAATCCGAAATCCGCGAGCTCGGCTGCGACACGCTGGTCGCACCGGCGCCGCTGGCGCTGCGGCTGGGCGAGGCCGGCCTCCCGGCCCGCGCACCGACGCTGCGCAGCGTGATCGGCATGTGGCGCGCGCCCGAACAGGTCGCCGCCAGCGCTGCCTGGACCGGCGTACCGGCCGGCTTCACCGACATCTACCTGTTCGGCGAAGCCGGATTGTTCGGCGCCCGCCGCGGCGCCGACGGCGCAGCTGTCCCGATCCTGCCCGGACCCCACACTGCGCCGCGCAATCAGCCCGGCGGCACCTCCGCCGGCGAAGTCCTGATCTCTCCGAAGGGGACGCTCGGCCTGCGCGGTCCAATGGTCACACTCGCCGCATATGCCCCCCTCCCCCCCCCAAGCGGCGGCGTGCGACCGGCCGCTGCAGCGGACTTCGTTGACACCGGCTTCGCCGCCCGGCTTGACCGGACGACCGGGGCGATCTGTATCACCGCGCCGCCGTCCGGCGTGATGGCGGTGGGCGGCTATCGGTTCCTGGCGCAGGACCTACAGGAATGGGCCAAGCGGCTCGGCCAGGGCGCGCTCCTAACGGCATTGCCAGATCGCTGGAGCGGATATCGGCTCGCCGGCCGCGCCCAGGACAACGCCAGAGCTCGCGAGGCACTTTCGGAGCTCGGACTAAACCCTCTGATGGTCGAGGCCTTTCGCGATAGCCCATCGCGGGTCGAAGAGTCTGCTGGGTCGCATTGACCCCCTATTAAGGCACCCAGACTAGGGTCGGCTCCATGCAGCGGAGAACCGGCTCTCGTCGATGTCGTATCACGCGCCTATTTTGATTATCGCCGACGACGCCTCGTCGGACCTGGCGGCTCGGATCGTGTCGGCGCTCACCGAGGCGCGCCTCTTGCCTGCGGAGACCGTCGGCTGGCACGAGGCTAGCGAGGCCGTCGCCAGCCTGCAGCCGTCCGCCGTGGTCGCCATCCAAGGAACTGACGAGGCGCTCGAAGCGCTGGCGCAGCAGATCACCTTGATCGAGCCCTATGTGCCGCTGGTCGCGCTCGGCCCCCAACGCGGGACGCCGGCCAACGTCATCGGCTTTCCGGGCGACGATCTCGAGCGCCTCCCTGCCCGGTTGCGCGCGGCCCTGCGTGTTCGCACCTTGCATGCGACTACACTGCGACGGCTGAGCGATGACGGGGGCACCGAGCAGCCGCCGCAACATGATCCGTTACAGGACGCGACGGTGCTGCTGATCGGCCGTGGCGCCGCCTACCCGGCGCTGTCGGTCGCGCTCGGCGAGCGCGTCGGCGTCGTCGGCGCGCTGTCGATCGAAGCAGCCGCCAAACACCTCAACGCGCGCGAACTCGACGGCATCATTCTAGCCGAGGGCTTCAGCCCACGGGTCGTCGATGCTTTCCTGACAGTGCTGTTCGAGGACACGCGCTTTCGCAACCTCCCGATCGTCGTCACCGCTCCGCCGCCGGAGCGGCCGGTCGAACTGCCCAATTGCGATTTCATTCAGGGCGATCCGGCCCAAGTTGTCGCAGCGGCGCTGCCGCTGGTTCGCCAGCACGCATTCGAAGCTCAGCTTAGCCGCGTCCTCCGCGCGCTGGATGCCGGCGGACTGATCGATACCCGCAGCGGCTTGCTAACGCCCACGGCATTCGAACGCGATTTCGCCACGGCGGTGTATCACGCCCAGTCGCGCGGCGACGGTCTCTCGGTCGCGAAATTCGTGCTGAACCGCGCCGATCCGCGCGCGCAGTTCGACACAGCGCGCATCGTCAGCCGGCTGATGCGGAAGATGGATTTCGGCACGCTACAGGCCGACGGC
>NZ_JBMDXE010000183.1:0-8467 GCF_048594845.1 Rhodopseudomonas sp.
GGCTACAACGTGTTGCTGCCGTCGCATTGGCTGATAGGCGTCGAGGCGGATCTGGTGTCGCCGAACCGGATCCGCGGCAGCCGGGTGTTCGGTGGTCTTGGGGGAGGCACCCAAAGCTTTGAGCAGCAACAGCTGCTCAGCGGTACCCTCCGCGGCCGGCTCGGCTACGCGGTCGGCAACTGGCTGCCTTATGTCACGGCCGGCCTTGCCTGGAGCTACGACCGACTGCGCTGGTCAGATGATATGGCGTCGACGACCGAGACGGCGCTGCTGTGGCGGTTCGGCTGGGCCGCGGGCGTCGGCGTCGAGGTGCCCCTGGCGCCGGCGTGGACCGCGCGGGCAGAGTATCTCGCGACCGGTTTCGGCTCAGCCGCCGCGAGCTTTCCGATTGACGGACAGCGGGCAGAGACGGATCTGCTGCTGCACAGCTTCCGCCTCGGGCTGAATTATCGTCTCGGCGACGACCTAGCGAAAAGCGAAGTCTTCACCAAGGGGATCGACGCGTTGGAACTGGAGCGCTTCGCGGTGCACGGCCAGGCGACGCTGACCTGGCAATATGCGCTGCCTTTTCGCGCGCCGTATAATGGCACGAACAGCCTGACGCCCAACCAGGGCCGGGAAACCTTCGACACCACATTCTATTTGGGTGCCAAACTTTGGGATGGCGCGGAACTGTGGATCAACCCGGAGATCGACCAGGGATTCGGCTTGAGCGGCACGTTCGGTGTCGCGGCGTTCCCGAGTGGCGAGTCTTACAAGGTCGGTTCGAACTACCCTTACGCCCGTTTGCCACGCTACTTCATTCGGCAGACGATTGATCTAGGCGGCGAGGTGCAAACGGTGCAAAGCGCGCCGAACCAGTTCGCCGGCAAGCAGTCGGCGGACCGCATCGTGTTCACCGCCGGCAAATTCGCGGTCGGCGACATTTTCGACGTCAACAAATACGCTCATGATCCGCGTGTGGGCTTCCTCAATTGGGGCCTCGCTGATGCGGCCACGTTCGACTACGCGGCCGATGCCTGGGCCTTCACCTATGGGGCGGTGGCGGAATGGTACGTCGGCGCCTGGACGGTGAGAGGCGGGGTATTCGATCTGCCGGTGACGCCGAACAGCACCGACCTCGACCCAGCCTTCGGCCAGTTCGAACTGATCGGGGAGATCGAGCACCGCCACACGCTGGGCGGTCAGCCTGGCAAGCTGCTGCTCACTGGCTTTCTCAACCGGGCGCGTCTCGGCAATTTTGCCGACGCCGTACGGCTGGCGCAGGCGACCGGTGCCATCCCCAGCACAGCCGACGTGCGGCGTTACACCAGCAAGACCGGCCTGTCGGCCAGCCTCGAGCAGCAGGTTACGCCGGATGTAGGGCTGTTCGGCCGCGCCGGCTTCGGTAGCCCCAATCTCGAAGCGAACGCCTTCACGGATTCGGATCGGACCGTTTCGGCGGGCGTCTCCGTATCGGGACGGCTGTGGGGACGCGACGACGATACGTTCGGTCTGGCCGGTCTGCTCAATCACATCTCAACCTCTCGCATCGCCTATCTCGACGCAGGAGGTCTGACCGCAATCATCGGCGACGGCCGGCTGCCCAACCCCGGCGACGAGCAGGTGATCGAAGCTTATTACAGTCTGCCAGTGTATTCGTGGCGGCTCACCGCGGATTATCAGTTCATCGCCCATCCGGCGTTCAATCGCGATCGCGGGCCGGTCTCGATCGTGGCGACGCGGCTGCGCACGCAGTTCTAAGCCCAGCGCCGCGCTGCAATATTGATACCGCTTCGCAGATGCGGTGTTGCACGCCGCTCGCTTCATCGTCGTTGCAAGCATCCTGTCAGCTTGGGTTAGTTATCGTTGCGTGCAGATCCACTGTCACGCGCTGTCGAGGCGCGCCGCATCTCGGGGAGGATGCTGTGATCGCACGATCGATGTTGGTGAGCCTGGCCCTGCTGTGCCTGTGCACAGTCGGCCAAACCGCGTCGGCCCAGACGCCGAAGGACTCGCTCTGGAATTCCTACCACCTCACGCAACTGCCGTCCGAAATCCAGCGGGCGGTTGCGGCGCGATGTCCGGCTGGCCCGGTCGCGGGCCATTACTTCGCCACCTACACGCCCGCCACCATCGTGCTGCATTATGAGTACCTCGGCTGCCGCAACGGCGCCACCGCGGTCTGCCGGGACGGTCAGTGTCTGCGACAGGTCTATCGCGACGTCGGCGGGCACTTCCGGCTGGAACGAAGCTTCTTTGCGGCGGCGTATCAGTAGAGTGCGGATCAGCGGATCGAATTGCTGCCGAGCGCGATCTGCGCGAACCGCGCCGCATTGGGTGCCGTCAGATCCGGCGTCACTGGCTTGGCGTGATCGAGGCCGACCACGGCGCCGCGCTGAGTCTCGGCGATGACGTTGCCGTTGATCGCGGCGGTGCCGGCGCCATCCGCCACCGAGACGCCGATGCCGACGAATGCCTTGCGCACGACATTGCCAGTGATGGCAACGTCGCGCAGATAGCGGCCCCAGCCGGCGACGATCCCGAACGAGGGCGCGTTCTCGATCACGTTTCCGGTCACCGCGGTGTCGGCCTCGACATAGATCCCGATGCCGGCGTCGTCGTCCGGCGCGGTCCCGATCGGGCGCTTCGGCCGAAGATTGCGGATGATGTTGCCGTGCACGGTGCTGAGCCGTCCGCCTTCGTTGAAGTTGCAGACCGATACGCCGAGCGCGGCGCCGTCCACTGTGTTGTTGGCGATAACCGCGCCCTCGAACGCGAACTCGGAATACAGCGCGACCTCGCGGACGTCGCTGACGCTGTTGCCGGTGATCTGGATGTTGGACGCCGAGTTGCCGCGCACTGCGGAGTAGTCGCAGTTCTTGATGCGGTTGCCGCTGACGATGACGTTGCCGGCGCGAAAGGCGTTGATGGCGTTGCCGTACTGGCCCGAGCCGCCGGGGCCGGCCTTGATGTTCTCGATCCGGTTGCCGGTGACCAGCGTGCCGTCGTCGCCGATCGCGGTGCGCAGGATTTCGATGCCGTTATCGTTAGTGCCGAGAATGGTGTTGCCATCGACGCGCAGGCCGAGCGCATCGAACGAGACGATCCCGGTCTCGGCGATCGCCGTGAGAACATTGTCGCTGATCGTGCCGGAGGTGGTCTCCAGCCAGATGCCGCTGCCGCCGCTCGCCGTGATCGAGCACTGTTCGATGCGTAGCGCCCGCGCGCCGACGCAATGCACCAGGCCGCGCCGTGCGGGCAGGGCAATGCCGCCGCCATCGAGCACCAGGCCGGACAGGGTGGGCGCATCGGCGCCGGTGCTGTCGAACAGCGAAGGACCGCCGGTGAACACCAGCCGCGTCGCGCCGCGCACGCCGGTGAGCTGGGCGCCGGAGGGGAGCCGCAGCGTGCCGGTCCGATAGCTGCCGGGCGGCAGCGCCAGCGGGACGCGGCGTTCTGAGGCGTCATCGATAGCCCGTTGCAGTGCGGCGGTCTGATCGTCCGAACTATCAGGACGGACACCGAGCTGCGTCGCGTCGCGGCCGCGTTTCGACGTCAACGGTGCCGCCGCGAGTGGCGTCGCGGTGAGGATAAGCGCGCTGGCAGCTCCGCCAAGCAGATCACGTCGGTGGACTGTCATGTCGGCGCCTCTGCGTGAACAAAGGCCTTGGTAACGCAAAAACCGCCGCCCCATGGAGGACGGCGGTGTCGCAGAGCAGCGATGTTTGGCGGTAGGGTTAACTCAGGCGGCGGTCCGCGAAAGCTGATAGTCACGCGCCGCGTGTGCTTCGGTTTCGTTGTGCTCGGGGCTTTCGCCGGGCTCTGCCTTGCACGGACGAATCTCATAGCCATTGTCGAGGATACGGCGCGGGCGCGAGGACTCATCGCCCGAGTCGACGTCGACGACGAGGCCGCTTTCCTGGGCGTGTTTCCAAACGCTGGCTTCGGTCGGGTAAGCCTTGCTGATCTTGGCATCGTCGCAATACAGCGCGTAGGGCATGGCGTTCCTCCGAGGCTTTCAACGCGGAGCCTTCAGGCTGGTTCAAGTCCGGAACTTGACCCGGGATCACGCCGTCGTGAGCGGAGGGCGCGTTCGCCGGACATGGCGGATCATTTCCAGCAGGATCGCCTCGCCGGCGTCGACGAGATGCTCCGCATCGATCTTGCTGCCAGGCCAAGGGCTGCCATCTCGCGCCAGCAGTGGGACGTGGACGAAGGCGGCAAGGCGGGGCCCCTGCGGAGCGCGCGTCGCTTCGATCGCGCGCCAGCTCAGATAGTTGCACAGATAGCGTCCGGCGTCCCACGACAGCCGCGCGTCGATTCCGGTGGCGCTTGCGGCGCGGAGTAGTTTGCCGCCGAGCGGGCCGAATGGTTGCGCATTGCGGCCCGGCACGATCGAGCTGGTGCGCAGCGTCGTACGCTCTGCGTCAGGCCAGAGCGTGGTCACTGCGTTGCGCGCGCGGGTCTCGATCCGCAGATGCCGCGTGCGCGCCGCCAGGCCGAACATCAGCAACGCATCGGGCCGATGCGCGGCGAGGAGTCGCGGCAGTTCGCGATCGACGGCGCGGTAACTCACCGGGAAGATATGGCCGATGCGATCGACCGTATCGAATGCCGGCCGCCGCAGCTTTACGAGCCGCTCTACCAGCTTCGGCGTCGGATTGTACGGCGCGCCCGGGAATGGGCCGAAGCCGGTGATCAGGATGCGGAGGGGAGTGGTCATGATGTCTTGCCGATCCCCATCATTGCGAGGAGCGAAGCGACGACGCAATCCGGCGCCGTGCACGGGACTGGATTGCTTCGCTTCGCTTCGCTCGCAATGACGGTGGGGCATCAGATTGGTCACGCCAGCAGCTCGGCGATCGCATCGGCGCCGAGCGCGGGGGTGATCCGGCCGGCGGCGACTTCGGTTTCTGTGTGCTTGACCTTGGCGCGGATCGCGGCGTCGCTTTTCAGGCGCGCCTTCCAGCGGTCCTCCAGCATCGTCCACATCCACTTGACCTGCTGCTCGCGTCGCCGGGCCTCGAACTCGCCGGACGGCGTGGTGGCGTCGCGGTGGGCGAGAACCGACTGCCACAGCTCGGCGATGCCGGCGCCGGTCATTGCCGAATAGGTCTGCACCGGCGGCTGCCAATGCACCGAGCGCGGCGTCAGGATGTGCAGCGCGGCGCGATACTCGCCGGCGGCGAGGTTGGCGCGGGCAATGTTGTCGCCATCGGCTTTGTTGATCGCGATCATGTCGGCGAGCTCGACCAGGCCCTTCTTGATACCCTGCAGCTCGTCGCCGGCGCCCGGCAGCATTAGCGCCAGGAAGAAGTCGGTCATGTCGCACACCGCGGTCTCGGACTGCCCGATGCCGACGGTCTCGACCAGCACCACGTCGAAGCCGGCGGCCTCGCACAGCAGCATCGCCTCGCGCGTCTTCGCCGCGACGCCGCCGAGCGTGCCCGAGGAGGGCGAGGGGCGGATGAAGGCGTGCGGCTCGGCCGACAGCCGCGCCATTCGGGTCTTGTCGCCGAGGATCGAGCCGCCGGTGCGTGCCGAGGACGGATCGACCGCCAGCACCGCCACCTTGCGGCGCTGCTCGAACAGCTACATGCCGAGCGCTTCGATCGTGGTCGACTTCCCGACGCCCGGCGACCCGGTGATGCCGGCGCGAATGGCGCGGCCGGTCTCCGGCAGCAGCTCCTGTACCAGCGCCCGCGCGGAGGCTTGGTGATCGCCGCGGCGGCTTTCGATCAGCGTGATCGCGCGCGCCAGCGCGGCGCGGTGACCGCTCCGCACCTCACTCGCCAATGACGGCAGATCGAGCTGCTTCTTACTTGTTGCGGTCATCGTCGCCTTTCGGCCGTTCGCCGCCGAAGATCGCGGTGCCTTCCGCCGACAGATACGGCTTCAGGCTCTGCCACGGCACGTAGGCATCGTAGCTGCCCTCCGCATAGGCGCCGACCGCAGAGGGCGCGTAGTGGAAGACGAGGCCCGAGCTCTTGCCGGCCTCGGTCGAGCGGGCGAGCGTCACCGGACCGATCTTCAAGAGCTTCGGCTCAATGCTCTTGGCATAGTCTTCGCCATCATCCTCGGTGCCGCGCTTCTTTTTTTCGGCCTTCAGCGAGGCGAGCACGCCTTTCACCATCGCCTGCATCGCCGGGCTCCCGTCGGCGAGGTCGGTGAAGAACGGCCGGATGCTGATGCGCTTGGCCTGCTGCCTGTCCCACAGGATGGTGTCGATCTCGGTGTTGGGATGGGCACCGCCAGTGTAGCTGTAATCCATGCGCAGAACGCTGACATAGCGGTTCGCAACCAGCGAGTCCTGCGTGTAGCTGCGTTCATAGGTCCACGGGCCGTTGCGGAACAGCTCGGGATCGCTCTTCAGCTCGGGCTCGGCCTCGGCGCGCTGCTCGCCGATGTACTTCTTGCCCTCCGCTAGACAGTTCTCCGCGAGCTTGGCATCGGCCTTGATGGCCGCATCGAGCAGCACCGTGCCGTCGATCGCCTTGGTCTTCACCGCAAAGTCGGGCTTGGGTTTGGCCGGCTCGGCGAGGGCGGGGGAGAGGAGAAGCGACAGGGCGAACGAGAATGCCAGTGCGGGTCGCCAATGACTGGTGATGCTCAACGGTCGGTTTCCTTGCTAACGCGTGTGATGAATCGCTCGAGTGGTTCGAGATCGCGCTGGACCATCTCCTACAACAACCCGGCGTCGGTGGCGTGATAGCCGTGGCGCAGCCAATTGCCGAAATCAGCAAGGCGCCGCCAGTTGATTGTCGGCTCGCTGGCTTTCAGATCCTGAGGAATGTGCCGAGAGGTCTCGCTGATCCTCTCCAAAAATCGTTCGACTGCAGCGAGTAACACGGGATCCGATTGCAAATCGCCAAGGACCCGACCCGCCAGCGCGCCACGGATATTCTGTATCGCGGTGGCGATATGAGTTAGCCGATCTCCGAGGCTCGGAGGCACGTCAAAACACCTCCACCAGATTGTCGGCGATGCGCTCGGCGAAGGCTGCGGGCATCGAGCGGCGTAGCGTGGCCTGGAACTTGAGGCCCGTGGAGTCCTCCGGCCGCGCGTCTCCGCGAGCGCGCGAGCCGAACACAAACAACTTGGCGACTCCCTCGGCGCGCAAAGCATCGGCTCGTTCGCGCAATCGAGCGAGAATCGTGTCCAGCGACATGTCGGCGACGGTCGTCATGCCTGCAGACTACCACATCGCTGCCGGCGACGCAGCCTACTCCGCCGCCTGGCTCGTGTGGCCGAGCCGCGCGTTAAGCTTCTGGATCAGCTCCTCCGCGGCGTCGGCGATCACGGTGCCGGGCGGGAAGATCGCCTCGGCGCCGGATTTGTACAGCGCGTCGTAGTCCTGCGGAGGGACGACGCCGCCGATGATGATCATGATGTCCTCGCGGCCCTGCTTCTTCAGCGCGGCTTTGAGTTCCGGCACCGCGGTGAGATGCGCGGCGGCCAGCGACGACACGCCGAGAATATGGACGTCGTTCTCGACCGCCTGGCGCGCCGCCTCGTCGGCGGTGGCGAATAGCGGCCCGATGTCGACGTCGAAGCCGATGTCGGCGAACGCCGAGGCGATCACCTTCTGACCGCGGTCGTGGCCGTCCTGGCCGATCTTGGCGACCAGGATGCGCGGCCGCCGGCCCTCGGCGTCCTCGAACGCGTCGATCAGCGCCTGCACCTTCTCCACGCGATCCGACATGGTCGAAGCCTCCCGTTTGTAGACGCCGGTGAGCGACCGGATCTCGGCGCGATGCCGACCGTAGACCTTCTCGAGCGCGTCGGAAATCTCGCCGACGGTGGCCTTGGCGCGCGCCGCGTCGATCGCCAGCGCCAGCAGATTGCCGTTGCCGTCGGACGCTGCGTTTGTGAGCGCCGTGAGCGCGGCGTCGACGTCGGCCTGCTTGCGCTCCTTACGCAGGCGGGCGAGCTTGTCGATCTGCAAGCGCCGCACCGTCGAGTTCTCGACCTTGAGCACGTCGAGCGGGGCCTCATCGGTCGGCTTGTACTTGTTGACGCCGATCACCGACTGCCGGCCGGTGTCGATCCGCGCCTGGGTCTTGGCCGAGGCTTCCTCGATTCGCAGCTTCGGCACGCCGGCCTCGATCGCTTTGGCCATGCCGCCGAGCGCCTCCACTTCCTGGATGTGGCCCCAGGCCTTGACGGCGAGATCATGAGTCAGCCGTTCAACGTAGTAAGAGCCGCCCCACGGGTCGATGATCCGCGTGGTGCCTGTCTCCTGCTGCAGGAACAGCTGGGTGTTGCGGGCGATGCGCGCCGAGAAGTCGGTCGGCAGCGCCAGCGCTTCGTCGAGCGCGTTGGTATGCAGCGACTGGGTGTGACCCTGCGTCGCCGCCATCGCCTCGACGGTCGTGCGGACCACGTTGTTGTAGGGGTCCTGCTCGGTCAGCGACCAGCCCGAGGTCTGGCAGTGGGTGCGCAGGGCGCTGCTCATGGGGTTTTTGGGCGAGAACCCCGCCATCAG
>NZ_JBMDXE010000184.1:0-11057 GCF_048594845.1 Rhodopseudomonas sp.
CGCGATGCGGTCGAAAGCGAAGGCCAAGAAGGGGCCGGTGTATCAGCTCGTCAGCGAGCCGCGCCGGCTGCCGCCGCCGGCCGGGCTGTGCAACCTCGAGAATGGCCCAGAGACCTTCCAGATCGTCCCCGCCGGCGACGCCCAGGCGGCGCAACTCAAATCCCACCTCGGCAAGCAGGTCTCGCTGAAAGTCGACGCGGTCGCCTGCGCCGAAGAGGCCGGGCAGTACAGCGAAGCGGTCGTCACCAAATGGAGCTTGGTGAAGTAAGCGGCAGGCCGCCAATGTAAGCCGTCATTGCGAGCGCAGCGAAGCAATCCAGCGCCGTGCACTGCCTCTGGATGCTTCGCTTCGCTCGCAATGACGCGGTGAGGCGTCTGCTTCACACTCTCACCGGTCCCAGCGCTGCGAAATGCCCCCGACGTTGCAGCCATGCGAGGAGCACCAAACTCGGCGCCGCGACCGCCACGCTGATCATGAAGAACAGCGGCCATCCGGTTGCCTGCGCCACATAGCCGGCGCCCGCGGACAGATAGGTTCGTCCCACCGCCGACAGCGCCGTCAGTAGTGCATACTGCGTAGCGGTGTGCAGCGGGTTCTGGCACAGCGCCGATAAGTACGCGACGAAGATCACCGTGCCGATCGCGCCGGTGAAATTCTCCACCGAGATCGCCAGCGCCAGCGCCCATTGATTGACGCCGACCGTCGCCAGCCAGGCGAATGCCAGGTTCGACACCGCCTGCAGCACCGCGCCGATCCACAAGCTCGTCACCAGCGAATAGCGCCGCGCCAAATAGCCACCGGCGAAGCCGCCGATCAGCGTCGCGGCAAGGCCGACGCCTTTGACGATCGCCGCGTAGTCGTTGCGGGTGAAACCGAGGTCGATCACGAACGGCGCCGTCATCGTACCCGAGAATGCGTCGGTGAATTTGAACAGCACCACGAAGGCCAGCGCCGCCAGCGCATCCTTGCGGCCGAGAAACTCCGAGAACGCCCCGACCGCGGCGCGCATCACGCGGGTGAAGGCACTCTCGCCGCTGGTCGCGGCTTCGGCGCGGACCGAGGACTCCGGCTCGGTGGCGAGCAGCGCCGTCACGGTGCCGATCAGCACCATCGCCGCCATGGTGACGTAGCCCCACATCCAGGCGGTCGCGCGCGTTACCCCGGTGGTCTCGTAGGCGCTGACCAGGAACAGCACGCCGGCGGTCGAGATCAGCATGCCGATGCGATACGCGGCGACGTATGAGGCCATGCCGGCGGCCTGCTCGTTCTCCGGCAGACTCTCGACGCGGAAGGCATCGACCACGATGTCCTGCGTCGCCGATGCGGCGGCGACCAGCAGCGCGCCGAGCGCGACGAACACTGGCGCGTGAGCCGGGTCGGTCAGCGCCAGCAGCAGGATCGCGGCGATCAGCAACAGCTGCGTGGCGATCAGCCAGCCGCGGCGGCGGCCGAACAGCCGCGACAGCAGCGGCACGTGCAGCGCATCGACCAGCGGCGCCCAGATGAATTTCAGCGTGTAGGGCGTGCCGACCAGCGCGAACAGCCCGATGGTGCCGAGATCGACGCCGGATTCCCGCATCCATACCAGCAACGTCGAGCCCGACAGGGCCAGCGGCAGCCCCGACGAGAAGCCGAGAAACAGCACGATCAGCACACGCGGCTGTAGATACACCGCAAACGCCTCCCGCCAGCTCGGCTTGGGCGGGGCGCTGGCTGCAACCGAAGGGGGAGGCGGGTTCTCTGCAGAGGTCATGGCCGGCTCGTAGCAGATTCGAGGGCGCCGAGCATTCCGCCAGCGGTGCTGGCGTCGGCGACTGTGGCTGCGGCATCCACGCTCGCGTCTAAGGCTCGCGGGCACGTTGCCTGAACGGCCATGTTGTCCGAAGCGGCACCCCACCATCACCCGTCATCGCCCGCGAAGGCGGGCGACCCAGTAGCCTGTGTGCCAGTTGTGGCGCGAAGCGGATCCCCGAGGCGGCCGATTTGCGAAAGAAATCGACGCTCTGGGATACTGGTTCACCCGCCTTCGCGGGTGATGACGATCTTTATGGGGAACGGCCTCAGGTCGACGCGACCTCGTCGATCTTGAAGGCGCGGGAGCCGAACAGTTCGGTGCGCTCCGGTGCCAATGGCGCCTCGTGACTTGAGGCCGAGGCCTGCGCTGCGGGCGACGTAGCGGCTTCGGGCGCGGCGAAGTCCAGTTCCTCGATTCGGGCGGCGCGGCGTTCGATCTTGTCGGCCGACACCAGGATTTGCCGGACGTCATCATTGACCTGCCCGAAATGCGTCTGCAGCTTGGTGACGCGTTCGCGCAAGCGCGCGAGATCGTCGCCGAGGTGCAGCACCTCGGTGCGGATCTGATCGGCGGCGTCGCGCATCCGCGCGTCTTTCAGGATCTGCTGCATCACCTGGATCGCCAGCATCAGCAGCGACGGCGACACCAGCACCACGCGCGCCCGATAGGCTTTCTGAATGACGTCGTCGAAGCCGTCGTGGATTTCCGCATAGACCGACTCCGACGGCACGAACATCAGCGCCGTGTCCTGGGTCTCACTAGGGATCAGGTACTTGCCGGCGATATCGTCGACATGCCGCATCACGTCGGTCCGCAGCTGCTGCGCGGCGGCTTTCTTCTCCGCATCGCTGCGCGCTTCGCGCAGCGCCGTCACCGCCTCGAGCGGAAATTTGGCGTCGATGCACAGCGGCCGCTGGTCGGGCAGCAGCACCACGCAGTCCGGCCGCTTGCCGGTCGACAGCGTGTATTGAAACGCGTAGCCGCCTTTCGGTAGCCCGTCCTGCACGATCGACTCCATCCGCGCCTGGCCGAACGCGCCCCGCGCCTGCTTGTTGGCGAGCACGTCGCGCAGCGTGGTCACCTGGTCGGTGAGTTCGGTGAGGTTGTCGTGGGCGCGATCGATGATGCCGAGCCGCTCGTGCAGCGCCTGCAGGCTCTGCATGGTGTAGCGGGTCGATTGCGTCAGCGAATGTCCGAACCGATGCGTGACGCTGTCGAGCCGTTCGCTCATCGCCTTGGCCATTTCGGCCTGGCGGCCGGCCAGCGCCCGCCCCATCGCATCGACCCGGCCGTTGGCCTCGCTCTGATAGCGGATCAGGTCGGACAGCCGCTGCTCCAGTTCGGCCGCGCGGCGGGCTTGCGCCAGCGTGGCGGCATTGCCCCCCTGTAGCCCGCGCGCGATCACGGCAGCGATCGCCATCAGCACCAGCAGCGCCATCGCAGCCATACCGACGAGCGCGGCGCCGATGGTGACGGGTGTGTCGCCCAATACAAACAGCACGTCGTTCATGGACAGACCCTAGCAGATGGAATCGTCTATGCGAACGAAGAGAGAACAATAATCTGAATCAAGTTTTAAGCGCCGGTCGGGCCGAAAGTGGCAGCGCCTCCGGGCCGCGCCGGATTGACCGGGCCGCCGCCGCGTCTTAAATCGCCGCCATGGCCCTGCGCGAAATCATCATTCTGCCCGACAAACGGCTGCGTGAAATCTCCAAGCCCGTCGCCGAAGTGACGAGCGAGATCCGCAAGCTTGCGGACGATATGTTCGAGAGCATGTACGACGCCCCCGGCATCGGGCTGGCGGCGATTCAGATCGCCGAGCCGGTGCGGCTGATCACGATGGATCTCGTCCGCAAGGAGGGCAACGGAGCCAGCGAGCCGAAGGCCTTCATCAATCCGGAGATCATCGGTGCCTCGCAGGAGCTGAACGTCTACGAGGAAGGCTGCCTGTCGATTCCCGAATACTACGCCGAGGTCGAGCGGCCCAAGACGGTGCGGATCCGCTACATGGATCTCGACGGCAATGTGAAGGAAGAGGACGCCGACGGCCTGTTCGCGACCTGCATCCAGCACGAGATCGATCACCTCAACGGCGTCCTGTTCGTCGACCACATCTCGAAGCTGAAGAAGGCAATGGTGGTCCGCAAGTTCGAGAAGGCTGCCAAGCGCGGCATCAAATACGTCTGAGCGCTCGCGCAGCCGGCAGGTCGACGCGTCGCGGCGCTCAGCCCTCCGTCAGCCCAGACCTTTCCGGGATCCACGCCATGCCGCTTCGCCTCGTTTTCATGGGTACGCCCGAATTCGCCGTGCCGACGCTGATGGCGCTGGCGGCGCATGGCCACGATATCGCGGCGGTGTATACGCGCGAGCCGAAGCCGGCCGGGCGCGGGATGAAGCTGCAGGAAAGCCCCGTGGCGCTGGCCGCGCATCGGCTGCAGGCCCCGGTGCTGACGCCGAAGACACTGCGCACCGACGAAGCGCTGGCGAACTTCCGCGCTCATGAGGCCGACGCCGCCGTGGTGGTCGCCTATGGCATGATCCTGCCGCAGCCGATTCTCGATGCGCCGCCGCTCGGCTGCTACAATCTGCACGGCTCGCTGCTGCCGCGCTGGCGCGGCGCGGCGCCGCTCAACCGCGCCATCATGGCGGGCGACGCCGAGACCGGCGTGATGGTGATGAAGATGGACGCCGGCCTCGACACGGGCGACGTCGCGATGGCCGAGCGCATCGCCATCACCGACGCCATGACCGTGACCGATGTGCACGACGCGCTGGCGCAGCTCGGCGCCGACCTGATGGTGCGGGCGATGGCGGCGCTGGAGCGTGGCGGCCTGCAGCTCACCAAGCAGCCCGAGGACGGCGTCACCTACGCGGCCAAGATCGACAAGGCCGAGGCCAAGATCGATTTCGCCCGGCCGGCGCGCGAAGTGCTGCGCCACATCCACGGGCTGTCGCCGTTTCCTGGCGCCTGGTTCGAACTCCCGATCGAGGGCCAGCCCGTGCGCATCAAGGTGCTGCGCTGTGCGCTTGCTGACGGAAGCGGTGCGGCGGGCGAGGTGATCGGCGAAGACCTCACCATCGCCTGCGCCGATGGAGCGCTTCGCGTGACGCAGCTGCAACGCGCCGGCAAGCAGCCGATGAGCGCCGAAGAATTCTTGCGCGGCACGCCGATCGCGAAGGGCGTACGGGTGATTTAGGAAGCGCGTCAGCGCACGCAGCAGAGCTGAGGCAAGGCGCACCCCCACTCCGGCCGTCACCACCCGCGAAAGCGGGTGGCCCAGTATCCCAGAGCGCTCATTGTTGCTAACTAATGCTCTGGAATACTGGGTCGCCCGGACAAGCCGGGCGATGACGTGGTTGTGTGTTGTTGCGCTGCGGCCAAGATGCAGCCGCGCCAACAGAAGAAAGCAATGCCCCGCTACAAACTCACCATCGAATATGACGGCGCGCCGTATTGCGGCTGGCAGTTGCAGCCGGCGCTGCCTTCGGTGCAGGGCGCGCTGGAGGCGGCTGCGCTAGCGACCTGCGGCGAGGCGGTGCGGGTGCATGGCGCCGGCCGCACCGATGCGGGCGTGCATGCGCTCGGGCAGGTGGCGCATGTGGATATTCCAAAGCCGTTCCGCGCCGACAAACTCCGCGACGCGCTGAACGCGCATCTGCGGCCGAATCCGATCGCGGTGCTGGCGGCCGAGGTCGTGCCGGATACGTTCGAGGCGCGGTTCTCGGCGATCCGCCGGCACTATCGCTATCGCATCGCCAATCGCCGCTCCAATTTGGCGCTCGATCTCGGCAAGGTCTGGCGCGTACCAAAGCCGCTCGACACCGACGCGATGCATCACGCCGCCCAGGTGCTAATCGGCAAACACGACTTCACAACGTTCCGCGACACCGAGTGCCAGGCTGCCTCTCCGGAGAAGACGCTCGACGTGTTGGATGTGCTGCGCGACGGTGACGCCGTCGATATCATCACCAACGCGCGGTCCTATCTGCACAGCCAGGTGCGCTCGATGGTTGGCTCGCTGGTATGGGTCGGCGAAGGCCGCTGGACCGCCGTCGATCTTGCTGCGGCACTCGCAGCGAAGCGACGCTCCGCCTGCGGCCCGGTCGCGCCGCCGGAGGGATTGTATCTGATGCAGGTGGATTACTGAGACCCGACGTCTTCGGGCAAACCTCTCGTTCGTCATTCCGGGGCGCGCGTAGCGCGAGCCCGGAATCCGTACTCACCGACAGTGGTTATGGATTCCGGGCCTGCGCCGCTTCGCAGCGCATCCCGGAATGACAAATGAGATGTCGTTTACTTGAAGTATCTCTCCAGCACGCCGCGGTAGATCGCGGTCAGCTGATCGAGATCGCTGACCGGCGTGCGTTCGTCGATCTGATGCATGGTCTGGCCGACCAAGCCGAATTCGACCACCGGGCAATATTTCGCGATGAAGCGGGCATCCGAGGTGCCGCCGCCCGTGTTGAGGTCGGGGGTGCGGCCGGTGACCTCGGCGATCGCGCCGCTGACGACGTCCGTGAAGGCGCCGGGCTTGGTGACGAACACATCGGCGTTCGACGGCAGCCACTCGATCCGCGCGCGGATGCGATTGCCGCAGGCGGTGGCGAGGCGCTGCTCGACCAGCGCCTTCAGCGTGTCCTGCGTGTGGTGATCGTTGAAGCGGATGTTGAACTTCGCCCGCGCCTGCGCCGGGATCACATTGGTGGCCGGATTGCCGACGTCGACCGAGGTGAATTCGAGGTTGGACGGCTGGAATTGCGCCGAACCGTTGTCGAGCGGCTCGTCGTTCAGCGCGGTGATGAGTTTGGCGATATCCGGCACCGGATTGGCGGCGCGGTGCGGGTAGGCGACGTGGCCCTGCGTGCCCTCGACGATCAGCACGCCGGATTGCGAGCCGCGGCGGCCGATCTTGATGGTGTCGCCGATCGCCTCGACATTGCTCGGTTCGCCGACGATGCAGTGATCGAAGCGCTCGCCGCGCTCCGCCGCCCATTGCAGCAGCTTGACGGTGCCGTTGACCGCGACGTCTTCCTCGTCGCCGGTGATCAGGAAAGAGATCGAACCTTTCGGCTTGCCGCCATTCGCCGCCAGATAGTCCAGTGTGGCCGCCACCGCACAGGCGATGCCGCCCTTCATGTCGACCGCGCCGCGGCCATACAGCAGTCCGTCCGCGACGTCGGCCGAGAACGCGCCGTGTGTCCATGCGCCGGCTTCGCCCGGCGGCACCACGTCGGTGTGGCCGGCAAAGCAGAGATGCGGCGCGCTGTCGCCGATCCGGGCGTAGAGATTGTCGATATCAGCGGTGCCCGGCTCGGAGAACGTGACGCGGTGCACCGTGAAGCCGGCGTCGCCGAGCAGCCGCTCGAGCACGCCGAGCGCGCCGGCGTCGGCTGGCGTCACCGACGGACAGCGCAGCAGATCCTGCGCGATCGACAGAGCGGTCGGTGTCGTCATCAGATCACAGCGCCTTGCGGCTCCAGGGGATCGGGGCCGTATTGGTTGGGCCCGCGCGTGCCGCGCAGGCAGCCGAGTTCGACAAAGCCCCAGACCGCGATGCCGAAGCCGATCAGCGACAGCGCCAGATTGGCGCTGCTGTCGCCCATCGCCGTGCCCGAACCGCCGCCGAGGCCGGGCCCGAACCAGAACAGCACAATCCACCAACCGCTCTTGTCGCGGTCGTGCAGGCGTTTGATGCCGGTGGCGAGAAACGCCCAGGTGCCGGCGATGCTGAGCGCGATGGCTACCGCCCAGATCAGCAACGCACCGCCGGCGAAACGGAACAGGTTGTCGGAATCCAGGCCGCCGAGCCAGATCAGCGCGATGCTGCCGAACACCATCCAGGCGGCGACGTTGAGCAGGCTGACCAGCCAGTACTTGGCGCGGTTGATCCGGCCCTTGAAACTGAACAGCAGCGTCGTCCAATCCATCGTCGCCTCCCGAGCGTGGTCAGGCGATTAGTCTCGCAGCAATTCGTTAATCGAGGTCTTCGAGCGAGTGCGCTCGTCGACGCGCTTGACGATCACCGCGCAGGCGGTGGCCGGGCCTGGATTGCCGTTCTTGAGCGGCTTGGCGGGCATCATGCCGGGCACCACCACGGCGTATTCGGGCACTTCGCCGACGAAGATCTCGCCGCTCTCGCGGTCGACGATCTTGGTCGAGGCGCCGAGGAACACGCCCATCGACAGTACCGCGCCCTTGCGGACGATCACGCCCTCGGCGACTTCCGAGCGCGCGCCGATGAAGCAATCGTCCTCGATGATCACCGGGCCGGCCTGTAGCGGCTCGAGCACGCCGCCGATGCCGACGCCGCCCGAGATGTGCACCCGCTTGCCGATCTGCGCGCAGGATCCGACCGTCGACCAGGTGTCGACCATCGTGGCCTCGTCGACGTACGCGCCGAGATTGACGAAGGACGGCATCAGCACGACGTTCTTGGCGATGAACGCCGAGCGGCGCACGATCGCGCCCGGCACAGAGCGGAAGCCGGCCTCGCGGAAGCGATTCTCACCCCAGCCCTCGAACTTCGACGGCACCTTGTCCCACCAGTTCGCGCCGCCGGGACCGCCGGAGATCGGGCTCATGTCGTTGAGCCGGAACGACAGCAGCACCGCCTTCTTCAGCCACTGATTGACCGTCCAGGCGCCCGACGCCGCGCGCTCCGCAACCCGCGCCTCACCCTTGTCGAGCAGTTCCAGCGCCTGCTCCACCGCCTCCCGAACCTCACCCTTGGTCGCCGCGGTGACATTGTCACGCGCGTCGAAGGCGGAGTTGATGGTGGATTCGAGATGGGAAAGCGACATCGGGAGGTCCTTGGGCGGGATTCAGGGGAATTTGCCGGGTGTTGTCCGGATTCGTCGCTCTGGAGTCAAGGCGCAGCCCAGTGGACGCCCCTAAACCTACTGCCCTGGGATACTGGGTCGTCCGCAAGCGCCGGCGATGATGGGGGAGGGCGGGGCAGCGCCTTGTGCTTCATCGGACGCACGGCATCTCAACACTCTCAGTCGTCATCGCCCGCGTATGCGGGCGACCCAGTATGCCAGAGCGTCAGATCTGGGGGGCCGGCACGTGCAACGGCAATTCTACGTCTACATCCTCGCCAGCCGCATCGGCGGGACGCTTTACATCGGGGTGACCAACGATCTCGTTCGGCGCATCGCCGAGCACAAATTGAAAGAGGTGCCTGGCTTCACCAAGCGCTACGGCGTCGACCGGCTCGTTTACTTCGAGGTGTTCGACGATATCGAGAATGCGATCCGGCGCGAGAAGCGACTAAAGAAATGGCCGCGCGATTGGAAAGTGCGGCTTATCGAAGAGCGCAACCCGAATTGGAACGACCTATACCCGGAGATCGCCGGGCCGACCTAACTGGCTCCCTGGAATACTGGGTCGCCCGCCTACGCGGGCGATGACCTTGGTTGCGCGGCTAGCTGCTGCCTCACTTCGGCGAGCGTAGTCCCGCCAAAAACCCCGTCAGATCATCCGTGACGTGATCGACATGGGCGGCGTCGCGGCCCTCGAGTTCCCAGTCTTCGCGGACCACTTGCTGGCTGCCGTCGGGGACGACCAGCACCGTGGTCATGCCGAGCTGGTGCGGGACCGCGAGGTTGCGGGCGAGGTCTTCGAACATCGCGGCTTTGGCCGGATCCACGCCGTGCAGCGTCAGGAAGCGGTGATAGGTCTGGGCGGCGGGTTTGGGCTCGAGCTCGGCGGCGACGATGTCGAACACCGCTTCGAAGTGATGGCCGATGCCGAGGCGCTCCAGCACCTTGCCGGCGTGGGCGACCGAGCCGTTGGTCAGGATCAGCTTGCGGCCGGGCAGCTGCGCGATCGCTTCGCCCATCGCCGGGTTCGGCTCCAGCGGCGAATGATCGATCGCGTGCACATAGGCCAGGTAATCGTCGGCGCTGACGCCGTGCTCGGTCATCATGCCACGCATCGTGGTGCCGTAGCGCTTGTAGTAGTCCTTCTGGATGCGAAACGCCTCCTCCGGCGTCACCTTCAGCCAGTCGGCGACGAAGTCCCGGATGCGGACGTCGACCTGCTGCCACAGATTGACGTGGTGCGGGTACAGCGTGTTGTCGAGATCGAACACCCAGGTCTCGACGTGATCGAAGCCGCGTTGGCCGAGCTGCATCATGGATTGGTGAACCTGATTGTCTGGCCGCCGCGGGAGAGATCGACCGGCGCGAAGCCGACGGCATTGAGGCCGCGCGCCGAGCAGTCGCCCTGTTCGCTGATTTCGAATTTGCTGTCGCGGGTGCACAGCAGCGTCGCACCGCTCCAGTTCAGCGCCTTGCCCTTGATCAGCACAGGACGGGCATTGTCGTCGACCGCTTCGGCGAAACTGAACACGCGCTTCGGCTGCGCGGAGAGGTCCGGGCGCAGGCATTTGCCGGGCTCGACCCGGTACCAGCCGCGGCTGGTGATGGTCTTGCCGTCGTCCTCGGCGACCGCCGCCATCACCCGGCTCTTGGTGTCGTTGCACCAAGTCAGCCCGGTCGCGGATGGTGCCTCCACCGCCTTGATCAGCGTGTCGAAGAAGTCCGGCGCATTGGCGGCGTCGGCCTTCAGGCCGCTCTTGCGCAGGAAAGTCGTGAGCGCGGCCTGCGTCTTCGGCCCGTCGACGCCGTCGATCGGTGTGATGTCGTAGCCGGCGATGGCGAGCAGGCGCTGAATGCCGGCGAGCCGCGCCTGCTCGTCGTCGTATTCGCTGTCTTCGGCCAGATACGCGACCAGGTCGCCGTCGTCGTTCTGGCTCGGCTTGATTTCGGTGAAGGCCGCGAGCGTCTGGCCGCTGCGGCACTGCCGGGCGGCGGCGATGACGAAATTGTCGGCGGCGACGCACAGCCGGTCGGTGCCGTTCTGCGGAAGCGGCGAGGCACCATACAGCGCCAGCGCACGGGCGTTCAGCATCACGCGATCGGCGGTGAGCGCGCCTTGTAGCACGACGCGGCACTGCGCCGGATCGATCTTGAACCAGCCGCGCGTCGCGGTCGAGCCCTTGTCGTCGATCCCGATCGCCGCCTCGATCACGTAGCTCATGCGATTGCACAGCTTGAGATCGGCGCGGGCGGCGGTGGTGCTCACAGACAGCAACGTGAGCGCTATGCTCGCCAGCAGCAAGCACTGCCTCATGGTGAGCAGGCGCGCGTAGCGCGCCGTCTCGAACCATGTAGCCACGCGGCCATCCTTCGAGACGCGCGCCCTATGGGCGCGCTCCTCAGGATGAGGGCGGTGCCAGTTGATAGTCCGCTCAGTCG
>NZ_JBMDXE010000185.1:0-22000 GCF_048594845.1 Rhodopseudomonas sp.
GTGGTGGTGGGTTGGGGTGGGGCCGGCGGGGGGGGGCGGGCGCCGCGTCGCCACGCGCGCTCCGTGCCCCCCTCATCCGGCACGGACTTCGTCCGCGCCACCTTCTCCCACGAGGGAGAAGGAAGGAGAGGGGCGGTTTGACCCGGTCCGGCCGGCGCGTTACCAAACCGGCGCAATCCTCAAGGTGCGGGTCCGCCATGTCGTTCAACACTTTCGGCCATCTGTTTCGCGTCACCACCTTCGGCGAGAGCCACGGCGTGGCGATCGGGTGTGTGGTCGATGGCTGCCCGCCGCTGATCCCGCTGACCGAGGCCGACATCCAGGGTGATCTCGACCGTCGCCGGCCGGGGCAGTCGCGCTTCACCACCCAGCGCCAGGAAGCCGACCAGGTGAAGATCCTGTCCGGCGTTATGGCGCATCCACAGACTGGCGAGCAGGTCACTACCGGCACGCCGATCGCGCTGCAGATCGAGAACACCGACCAACGCTCCAAGGACTATTCGGACATCAAGGAAAAGTACCGTCCCGGCCACGCCGACTTCACCTACGAGGCGAAATACGGCATCCGCGACTATCGCGGCGGCGGCCGCTCCTCAGCGCGCGAGACCGCGACCCGCGTCGCGGCCGGCGCCGTCGCCCGCAAGGTGATCGCTGGCATGACCGTGCGCGGCGCGCTGGTGCAGATCGGGCCGCACAAGATCGACCGCGCCAAATGGGACTGGGACGAGATCGGCAACAACCCGTTCTTCTGTCCCGACAAGGACGCCGCTGCGCTGTTCGCCGACTATCTCGACGGCATCCGCAAGGCCGGCTCGTCGATCGGCGCGGTCATCGAGATCGTCGCCGAGGGCGTGCCGGCCGGCCTCGGCGCGCCGATTTACGCCAAGCTCGACGGCGACATTGCCGCGGCGCTGATGAGCATCAACGCCGTCAAGGGCGTCGAGATCGGCGACGGCTTTGCCAGCGCCGAGCTCACCGGCGAGCAGAACGCCGACGAGATGCGAATGGGCAATCACGGCCCGCACTTCCTGTCGAACCACGCCGGCGGCATTCTTGGCGGCATCTCCAGCGGGCAACCGGTGGTGGCGCGGTTCGCCGTGAAGCCGACGTCGTCGATCCTGACCCCGCGCAAGACCGTCGATCGCGCCGGCGCCGACACCGAGATCCTGACCAAGGGCCGTCACGATCCGTGCGTCGGCATCCGCGCGGTTCCGGTCGGCGAGGCGATGGTGGCCTGCGTGCTGGCCGACCATTTGTTGCGTCACCGCGGTCAGGTCGGCGCATAGCTCGGCTGATCACCGGACCCGGTGCAAAGCGGCCTCCGGCCTGCTATTGGTACCGGAATGCACGAACAACGCCTCCGCGCCCTGATCGACTGGCTGATCGACGGCGCGCGCTCCGCCCCCGATCCTGTCCTGATGATGACCCAGGCGTGCGAGCGCCTGGTCGAGGCCGGCGTGCCGCTGGCCCGCGTCGCCGTGTTCGTCGAAACGCTGCATCCCGACATCTACGGACATCGCTTCATCTGGCGGCCGGGCAAGGAAGCCGAGGTCGGCGATACGACCGTCGATGTCGATCTGTCCGACGAGTATCTGCGCAGCCCGCTCAAGGTGCTGTATGACCACGGCGTCGAGGTCCGGTTCCGGCTCGACGATCCGGCGAGCTACAGATTTCCGATCTTCGACGACATGCGCGCCGAAGGCATCACCGATTATGCGGCGCTGCCGCTGCAATTCCTCGACGGCAGTTTCCATGCGGCCAGCTACGCCACGCGCCAGCCGGGCGGCTTCACCGACGCGCAACTCGATGCCATTCGCTCAGTGATCCCGCCGATCGCCCGGCTGGTCGAAGTGCTGAGCCTGCGCGAGATCGCCACGACGCTGCTCGACACCTATGTGGGCAACCGCGCCGGCGCCCGCATCCTCGCCGGCCAGATCCGCCGCGGCCATGCGGACATCCTGCGCACCGCGATCTGGCTGTCGGACCTGCGCGGTTTCACGGCGCTCTCCGACCGGCTGCCGCCCGAAGTGATGGTGAAGCTGCTCAACGCTTACTTCGATTGCCAGGTAGGGCCCATTCTGCGCCACGGCGGCGAGGTGCTGAAATTCATGGGCGACGGGCTGCTCGCGGTGTTTCCGATCGCCGATGACCGCGCCGACGAAGCCGACGTCTGCGCCCGCATGCTGGCTGCGGCGCACGAGTGCCGCGTCGCCGTGTCCAAGATGAACTACATCGAGGGCAACCACGTCATCGACAGCTTCCGCTTCGGCGTCGCGCTGCATGTCGGGCAGGTGCTGTACGGCAATATCGGCGGCGGCAACCGGCTCGACTTCACCTGCGTCGGTCCTGCGGTGAATCTAGCCGCGCGGCTGGAGCGCATCGCCGGCCGGCTCGGCCGCACCGTGGTGGCATCGTCCGACTTCATCAGCCTGTGCGGCGACGGCTTCGTCGAGATCGGCGAATTCCCGATCGAAGGTCTGTCGCAAGTCCAGCGGGTCTATGGACTTGAGATCGAGACGCTGCAGGCTGCCGAGGGGCTATAGTCACGCGCATCGGCCGGACGCTTACTCCTCCGGCTCGGTGGTGAACAGCAGCGGATAGCCCTTGGCGCGGCCGGCGTCGGTTGCGCGGGTGGCTTTGGTTTCGGCGACATCCTTGGTGAACACGGCGACGACGCAGACGCCGCGCTGATGCGCGGTAAGCATGACTTTGTAAGCCTGCTCCTCGGTCATCCGGAACTCGGCCTTCAGGATCATCACCACGAACTCACGCGGCGTGAAGTCGTCGTTGACGAGGATCACCTTGTGCAGCTTCGGCCGCTCGACCTTCGGCTTCGTCTTGGTGGTCCGCCGTGTCACGACATCGATGTTGCTCATGAGCCTGCACCGCTGTTGATCGGTCCGATTGTACAACTCCGGCCGCGCGCGCGAAACCTGCGGCGGGTCGGCGGCGTGCGCATTTTGGATGCAGCGGGGCGCCGACCGTGCGGCTGCTATCAGTGACCGAAACGTGATCAGTGCGGAACCGGCTTTCCGGTTGCGCGCTGCGTGCGGCGTGTCACGATCATGTCATCCTCGATCGGAGGGCGTGCGATGCGATGGATCTCGATCGGCACGATTGCCGCCGTCACGGCGGCCGGCATGGTCGCGGGCCTTGCCGCGCCGAACCGCGCGCCACACTTCGCAGACCGCCTCGATGACTCCAAGACCGTGGACGTCGAACTGATCCTCGCGGTGGATGTCTCCTACTCGATGGATATGGACGAACTCTCCGTGCAGCGTGAAGGCTACGCGCAGGCCCTACGTTCTGGCGAGTTTCTCAAGACGCTGAAGACTGGACCGACCGGCCGCATCGCGGTCACGTATTTCGAATGGGCCGCCGCCGGCGATCAGAAGATCATCCTGCCCTGGCAGGTGATCGACGGACCGGAATCCGCCGACGCCGTCGCCACCGAGATCATGAACGCGCCGCTGCGCCGTGCCTCGCGCACCTCGATCTCCGGCGCGATCAATTTTGCCGTGCCGCTGTTCGATCAGAATCCGTATCACGGCCTCCGCCGCGTGATCGACGTCTCGGGCGACGGACCCAACAACAACGGCGCGCCAGTGACGCTGGCGCGCGACGCCGCGGTCGAGAAGGGCATCGTTATCAACGGTCTGCCGATCATGGTCAAGGAGCCGTCCTACTCGACGATGGATATCGAAAACCTCGATTATTACTATGAGGATTGCGTCATTGGCGGGCCGGGCTCCTTCGTCGTGACGATCAAGAGCCGCGACAAATTCCAGGAGGCGATCCGCGCCAAGCTGGTGATGGAGGTCGCTGGCCTCACACCGCCGGGCCGGATCACGCCAATCGCGGAGAAGGAGCAAAGCCCGCGGGTCTCGTGCCTGGTCGGCGAGAAAATCTGGCAGGATCGCTGGGGGCGTTAGACCCATCGCTATGGATAGCGATCAAGCATCCGTCGGAGATTGATCCGTCCGTTGCTGATCCGTGCCCCTGTCGTTCGTCATTCCGGAGCGAGAGCGCTGGTCGTGAACCGGGAATGACCAAGGCGAGGTGCGGACGCGCGAACGCGTCCGCGGAGTTCGAACGATGCCGTCAGGCGGCGGCGCGGAAGATCGTTTCGATCTCGGTCTGTGTCGCCTGCTTCGGGTTTGTGAAGCCGCAGGCGTCCTTCAGCGCGTTGGCGGCGAGGATCGGCACGTCGGTCTCCTTCATGCCGAGACCGCCGAGGCCGGACGGAATGCCGACGTCGGCCGACAGCCGCTGGATGGCGTGAATGGCGGCGTCGGCGCCTTGCGCATCGGTCATGCCGGTGGTGTCGACGCCAAGCGCATGCGCGACGTCCTTCAGCCGTCCGGCCGCGACCTGCGCGTTGTAGGCCTGCACGTGCGGCAGCAGCACCGCGTTGCAGACGCCGTGCGGGAGATCGTAGAAGCCGCCGAGCTGGTGCGCCATGGCGTGGACATAGCCGAGCGACGCGTTGTTGAACGCCATCCCGGCGAGGAAGCCCGCATAGGACATCGCCTCGCGCGCGGCGAGGTTCTGGCCCTCCGCCACCACGGTGCGCAGGCTGTTGGAGATGATCGACATCGCCTTCAGGGCGCAGGCGTCGGTGATCGGCGTTGCGGCGATCGACACATAGGCCTCGATCGCATGGGTCAGCGCATCCATGCCGGTCGCAGCGGTCAGGGCTGGCGGCTTGCCGAGCATCAGAACCGGATCGTTGACGGAGAGCAGCGGCGTGGTGTGTCGGTCGACGATCGCCATCTTCACCTGACGTTCTTCATCGGTGATGATGCAGAACCGCGTCATTTCGCTGGCCGTGCCGGCCGTTGTGTTGACGGCGATCAGCGGAAGCTGGGCGTGCTCGGATTTGTCGACGCCTTCATAGTCCTTGATGCTGCCGCCATTGGTGGCAGTGAGCGCAATGCCCTTGGCACAGTCGTGCGCCGAGCCGCCGCCGAGTGAGATCACGCAGTCGCAGTTCTCCTGCTTCAGCAGCGCCAGCCCGTCCTCGACGTTGCTGATGGTCGGGTTCGGCTTTGCGCCGGGGAAGACCACGCTGCCCACGCCGCGCTCGATCAGTATCGAGGCGATCTGATCGGCGACGCCGAGCTTGTGCAGGCCGCTGTCGGTGACGATCAGCGCCCGCTTGAAGCCGCGTGCCTTGGCGTGGTCCGCCGCGCTGGAGACGCAGCCGGCGCCGAACAGGTTGAGGGAGGGGATGAAAAAGGTCGTTGCAGTCATTGGTGCTTCCTTCCATGGCTTTGTTGTTGGTCGGTGGTGGATGAGATGCGCGACGGGACCAATGCGTCGGTCCCCATCGCCTCGCTTTGCAGGGCAATGCCCTGCCGCCCGGACGGCGCGACGAATGCCGTCCGGCAGTGCTGCGGCGGGTGCGTCGCATCCGCCGATGACTCAGTTGCGTCTAGAAAAAGCCGAGCGGTCCGGTGCCGTAGCTCACCAGCAGATTCTTGGTGTGCTGATAATGATCGAGCATCATCTTGTGGGTCTCGCGCCCGATGCCGGATTGCTTGTAGCCGCCGAAGGCGGCGTGCGCCGGATAGGCGTGGTAGCAATTGGTCCACACCCGTCCGGCGGCGATCGCGCGACCGAACCGATAGGCGCGGGTGCCGTCGCGGGTCCAGACGCCGGCGCCGAGGCCGTACTGGGTATCGTTGGCGATCGCGACCGCCTCGGCCTCGTCTTTGAAGGTGGTGACCGAGACCACGGGGCCGAAGATTTCTTCCTGGAAGATCCGCATCTGGTTATGGCCGCGGAACACGGTCGGATGCACGTAGTAGCCGCCGGCGAGATCGCCGGGCAGCTCGGCGCGGGCGCCGCCGGCGAGCAGTTCGGCGCCTTCCTGCCGGCCGATGTCGATGTAGGACAGGATCTTGTCGAGCTGTTCCCGGGAGGCCTGTGCGCCGATCATCGTCGCCGGATCGCGCGGGTCGCCCTGGCGGATCGCAGCGACGCGGGCGAGGGCGCGTTCCATGAAGCGATCGTAGATCGACTCCTGCACCAGCGCGCGGCTCGGACAGGTGCACACTTCGCCCTGGTTGAGCGCGAACATGACGAAGCCTTCGATCGCCTTGTCGAAGAACGGATCATCCTCGGCCGCCACGTCGCCGAAGAAGATGTTCGGCGATTTGCCGCCAAGCTCCAGCGACACCGGCACCAGGTTTTCGCTGGCGTATTGCATGATCAGCCGGCCCGTCGAGGTCTCGCCGGTGAAGGCGATCTTGGCGATGCGCGGACTCGACGCCAGAGGCTTGCCGGCTTCGACGCCGAAGCCGTTGACGATGTTGAGGACGCCGGGCGGCAGCAGGTCGGCGATCAGTTCGGCCCACACCAGGATCGAGGCGGGGGTCTGCTCGGCCGGCTTGAGCACCACGCAATTGCCGGCGGCGAGCGCCGGCGCCAGCTTCCACGCCGCCATCAGCAGCGGAAAATTCCAGGGAATGATCTGGCCGACGACGCCGAGCGGCTCGTGGAAATGATACGCGATGGTGTCGTGATCGATTTCCGAGATTGAGCCTTCCTGCGCGCGGAGTGCACCTGCGAAATAGCGGAAGTGATCGATCGCCAGTGGCAGGTCGGCGGCGCGCGTCTCGCGGATCGGCTTGCCGTTGTCGAGCGTTTCCGCGGTTGCGAGCAGATCGAGGTTGTCCTCCATCCGATCTGCGATGCGATTGAGAATGAGTGATCGCTCTGTCGTCGTTGTCTTGGCCCAGCCCGGGCTCGCCGCGTGCGCGGCATCGAGCGCCAGTTCGATATCCTGTTGCTGCGAGCGCGGAATCTCCGTGAGCGTGCCGCCCGTAATGGGCGTGGTGTCGTCGAAGTAGCGGCCGTCGAGCGGCTCCACCCAGCGACCGCCGATAAAATTACCGTAGCGCGCTTTGAAGATCGAAGCCGCCTTGGGCTGCAGTGTCGTGATGATGTTCATGGCTTCCTCCCGAATTAATGAAGCGGAAGCAACTACGCACATCATGTGCCAACAGCTCGGGAGATAGCGGCGCACGCGCGACCAATTGCGCAGAACGTTGATAAGTCTGGGAGGATTCTACGTTGCGCAGATTCGGCGTGACGTTCGTTCTCTGGACAGCGCGCGACACTGCGTGAGATACTGCGATCAGTTGGGCGCAACAGCTGTTGCAGAATCCAACATCCCGGAGACGCCCATGTCGCCTGCATCAAGTCATGATGCCGTTTTCGTCGCGCGTCGTCGCTTCTTCGACGAAGGACGGTCTGTTTCTGGAATTGTCGCCGCGCCGATCCTGCGGTCCTGGGAGCGATGCGCCGGGCAAGGCCTCGACGTCAGCCGCTCGCCTTCGCTCGAACCGCCAACTGCTTATGAGTTGCGGGAGCTTCAAGAGCGTCATGCATGTCTCAGTCGTCTGGCTCGGCCCGAGCTGGATGCGCTGCAGGGCGACGCACGCCTCACTGGTAGCGTAGTAATTCTCACCGATACGGCTGGCGTGGTGCTCGACATGGTCGGCGACGCGGCCTTTGCCGGACGCGCGGCGGAAGTGGCCCTGCGGCCAGGTGTGTCATGGAGCGAGGCCGCGACGGGAACCAATGCGATCGGGACAGCGCTGGTCGAGCGGCTGCCGATCGCGGTGCATGGGGCGGAGCACTTCTTCGAGCCCCACGGGATCCTCGCCTGTGCGGCGGCTCCGCTGATCGATCCGCGTGGCAATGTCGCGGGGGCGCTCGACATGACCGGCCCGGCAGCGATCCGCCATGTTCATGCGCTCGGATTGATGCGTCTCGCCGCCGAGCAAATCGAACATCGCTTTTTTGGCGAGGGCTTCGAGCATTGCACGATGCTCCGCTTTCATGCGGACCGGGCATTGGTCGGCACGCCGCGCGAGGGCGTCCTGGCCTTCGCCGAGGGCGTGCTGGTCGGTGCCAATCGGCGCGGCCTTGATTTGATGCGGCTGGAGTGGTCGTCGATCAATCGGGCGAAGCTGGCAGCGCTGCTGCCCGGAATTCGGCCGTCAGATCAGATCCAGCCGCTACGCGGGCCGGAGGGGGCACGACTTTACGGCCGTCTCCTCGAGGCTTCGCATCGCCCATCCCGCGGCCGTCCGGTCGCGCCTCGGTCGGCGACATCGCCGTCACCAGCGCCGGGCGAGATCGAGCCGATTCTCGGCGAGGAAATGCAGGCCTCGCTGTCGCGCGCGGTGCGCCTGGTGAATGCTGGCATTCCGTTGCTGCTGCTGGGCGAGACCGGCTCCGGAAAAGACGTCTTCGCGCGCCGTGTGCATGCGGAGAGTGACCGTCGCGCCAAGCCTTTCATCCCGGTCAATTGCGCGGCTCTGCCGGAAGGCCTGATCGAGTCCGAGCTGTTCGGTTATGAGGCCGGCGCCTTCACCGGCGCGCGGCGGCAGGGCGCGCCGGGCCTGCTACGCCAAGCCGACCAGGGCGTGCTGTTTCTTGACGAGATCGGCGACATGCCGTTGTCGTTGCAGAGCCGTTTGCTCCGCGTGCTGCAGGACAAGCAGGTGTCGCCGCTCGGCGGCGGCAAACCGGTGCCGGTCGACTTCGCGCTGATCTGCGCGACGCATCAGTCGTTGTCGACACTTCTGGCGGCTGGAGCATTCCGTCAGGATCTGTACTTCCGTATCGCTCAGTATGTCGTCGAGCGGCCGCCAGTCCGCCATCATCCGGATCGGCTCGCGCTGGTTCGGCGGCTATGGCGCCAACTCGGCGGAGAGACTGCAGGCGTCGAGCTTTCGGCGGAAGTCGAGCGGCTGTTGGCGGCCTATGAGTGGCCGGGCAATTTCCGCCAATTGGTCGGCACCCTGCGGGCGCTGCTCGTGCTCGGCGAGCCGGGCCGGCCTGTCGATGTCTCGGCATTGCCGACTGAGATCCGGGGTGCGGCGCCGTCCTGCGACGTGCTGATCAGCGCGCCGCCGCCGACCTCGCTCGCGGAGCACACCCGGTCGGCTCTGCAGGCGGCACTCGATGCGAGTGACGGCAACGTATCACGCGCCGCGCGGCGGCTGGGGATCGACCGAAGTACGTATTATCGCCGTCTGCTCAAAGAAAAGGACCACGGCCGCTAGAAGCTACACGTCGCTCTCGTAGATTTGCCGGCAGGCTTGACCGCCGCCCCGATCTCTTCGATCGTCGCCCCCAAGCGAAGCGATCTTGTGCGGCCTTCCTGGATCGCGCCGCTTTGCGGAGTCGAATGCTGGAACAAGCGATGACCTTGAAACTGTTCGAACTCGTCGGCCACGATAAGGCGCGGCCGTTCTCACCGTACTGCTGGCGGATCCGGATGGCGCTGGCCCACAAAGGCCTCGAAGCCGAATCCATCCCGTGGCGGTTCACCGAGAAGGCGGCGATCGCGCCTTACAACTCCGAAAAGGTGCCGGTGTTGCTCGCCGGCGACAAGGCGATCGTGGATTCCTGGACCATCGCGCTCTATCTCGAAGACGCTTATACGGACAGGCCATCGCTGTTCGGCGGAGAGGGCGGACGGGCGATGGCGCGGCTCGTGAACGCCTGGGGCGACGTGGTGGTGATCGGCGGCATCGTTCCGCTGATCGTCTCCGACATCGTTCCGCATCTTCGCCCAGAGGATCAGGCATATTTCCGCAAGACCCGCGAGGCGAGGTTCGGCAAGACTGTAGAGGAGGTCACCGCGAGCCGTGACAACGCGGTCGTCGGGTTCCGCAAGTCGCTCGACCCGTTGCGGCTGACCCTCAAGGCGCAGCCCTTCATCGGTGGCGACAAGCCGAACTACGCGGACTACATTGTGTTCGGCGGCTTCCAGTGGGCGCGGGTCGTCAGTCCCTTCGCGCTCCTGGAGACGGCCGATCCGGTCTACGCCTGGCGCGATAGGTTGCTCGATGCGTTCGATGGCATGGCGCGTCGCTCCCCCGGCTATCCGGTCTAACAGAGTCAGCAAAAGCCGCTATTTGGATCTGGCGACCAGCGATCGATCCTGCGCGGCAGGAACGATCGCGAGACACTGCTGTTGCCGCTGACATCAGCAGGACAGCAGAGATGATCGATAAAATCACCCGCAGGAATGTGGTCGGCGGTGCGGGCGCCGGCGTTCTCGGCGTGGCGGCCGCCGCAGCGCCCGCCTTCGCGCAGAAGGCCGAACCGTCGAATGCGGCGGCGACCGCCGCGCCGTTCGAAGATCCCGCCGGCAAATATCCGAAGCCGCCGTTCCAGCGCCAAGAACAGCCCTGGCCCGGGTTGGCGTCGAAGATGAATCCGCCGCCGGACCACGGCGAGAAAAGCTACAAGGGCTCGGGCCGGCTCGCCGGCCGCAAAGCGCTGATCACGGGCGGCGACAGCGGCATGGGCCGCGCCGCCGCAATCGCTTTCGCCCGTGAGGGCGCCGATGTGGCGATCAACTATCTGCCGGCCGAAGAGGAAGACGCCCGGCAGGTGATCGAGCTGATCAAGCAAACCGGCCGCAACGCTGTTGCGATCCCGGGCGATCTGCGCGACGAAACCTTCTGTACCCGATTGGTCGAGCAGGCGGTGCAGCAGCTCGGTGGGCTTGACATCCTGGTCAACAACGCTGCGCGCCAGCAGACCCGCGCCTCGATCCTCGACGTGTCGTCGGAAGATTTCGACGCCACGATGAAGACCAATATCTACGCGCCGTTCTGGATCACCAAGGCGGCACTGCCGCATCTGAAGCCGGGCTCCTGTATCATCGGCACATCGTCCGAGCAGGCCACCGATCCATCGGCCGAACTGTACGACTACGCGCAGACCAAGGCGGCGACCACGAGCTACGTCCGCTCGCTGGCCAAGCAGCTTGCTTCGAAGGGCATCCGCGTCAACGCGGTTGCGCCGGGCCCGATCTGGACGCCGCTGCAGGTCTCCGGCGGCGCGACGATGGAGAAGCTCGAGAAATTCGGCGGCATGACGCCGCTGGGCCGTCCCGGCCAGCCGGCCGAGCTGGCGTCGATCTACGTCCAGCTCGCCGCCAACGACGCCAGCTACTCGACCGGCCAGGTTTACGGCGCCATGGGCGGCGGCGGATTGCCGTAAACCAGAAGGACGGAGCAAACAGCCGGCGTGTCGAAGCGCCGGCTGTTCGTGCATTGTTAAGCGGCTCCGTGAACCGCCTTCACTGCTGCCCGGTCGATGGCTCCGGCCGAAGTCTTCGGCAGCTCGGCGACGAACACGATGTGCTTGGGCTTCTTGTAGCGCGCGATCAGCGAGGCGACGAAATCGGCGAGTTGCTCGGCGGCGATGGTTTCGCCCGCCTTCAGCACGCAGACTGCCTTGACCGCCTCGCTCCACTGCGGGTCCGGCACGCCGATCACCACCGCGTCTGCCACGGCGGGATGCTGCTTCAGCGCCGCTTCGACCTCGGCGGGGTAGACGTTCTCGCCGCCGGTTTTGATCAGCTCCTTTTCAGGCGCGCGGCCGGCGTAGAAAAGATAGCCGTCGGCGTCGAACCGGCCCATGTCGCCGGTGTGGTGCCAGCCGCCGCGGAACGCGTGGCGGGTCGCGGCATCGTTATTCCAGTAGCCTTTGAACACGGTCGGGCCGCGCACCACGATCTCGCCGACTTCGCCGGGCGGCAACGGCCTGTCCTCGGCGTCGACCACCGCGACTGTTCGCCAGAACAACGGCCGTCCGGCGGAGCCCGGCCTGTCCCGATAAGGCGCGAAGGTCGATAGGCCCGAGGTCTCAGACTGGCCGAACGTCGCCCAGAACGTCGCCTGCGGGCAGAGTTGTTGGAAGCGTTCGATCGTTGCCGGCGCATCGAGGCCGGTCACGGCGCGCAGACTCTCCAGTTGGGCGGGTGTCGCCTGATCCAGGATGTTACCCAGCATCGGCGCAAACTCGGCCATCACGGTGACTTTTTCGGCGGCGATATCACGCGCCGCCTGCGCCGGGTCGAACTTGGCGGCGATCACGCTGGCGCCGCCGGCCTGCTGCAGCGTCAGCATCAGCCCAAGGCCGGTGACGTGAAACAGCGGCAGCATGCCGAGATTGACCTCGGTCTCCGCGAGGTGCCAAGCCTCGATCAGCGAGCTTTGCGCGATCAGCAGATTGCCCTGCGAGATCAGCGCGCCGCGCGGCCGGCCGCCGACCGCCGCGGTGTGGATGATGACGAAGCCGTCCGCGGCCACAACCTCCGGAGGCACGAAGGCCTCGTCCGACGCCAGCTCGGCGAAGGGCACGAACGGGGCCGGCTCGGCGCCGATCGCGTAGATGCGCCGCACGCTCGGCAGCGACGGCTGCAGCCCGGCGACGATGTCGCGATACTCCGGCCCGACGATCAGCACCGCCGGCCCGCCGTCGTTCAGCACGAAGCCGATTTCCTCCGGGCCAAGCCGATAATTCACCGGCAGCAGGATGGCGCCCACCAGAGCGGCTGCGCCGATCAGTTCGACCATCTCCACGCAATTTTGCGACAGGATCGCAACACGGTCCCCGGGCTGAATGCCATCGCGCCGCAGGCCGGCTGCGAGCCGTTCGCTCCGTGCCAGATAGTCGCGGTGTGTGACACGTCGGCCGCCGTCGAAGACAAACGCCGTGCGATCCGGAAACAGCGCGGCATTGCGACGATAGACGTCGCCCAGCGTGAAGTCGTGAAGTGCCATGCATTTCCCCCGTGTGAGGCTTCAGCCGGCGTTCTTCCGGCCGGCCTTCTGTTCACCCGGCGCCTCGCGATGGCGACCGGGTGGGTGGCTTTGTAGCGAAGTTTAGCCCAGGAGGGACACTTCAAAGTTGGATCGGCCGCACCCTGCAGCGCCTCCCTGATTGGATTACCGCAACCATGTGCATCCGGTCCGACAACCGCCCGCAGAGGTCGGCATTTTCGTCGCAGCAAGCCGCGAGGTGCCTTACGATCCGGCGGGTGCCAAACCATCTGATGATTGTCCCGCAGGCGAGGAACATCGTCTGCTTGACAGAGTTGGACGCTCACAACTTCTGGAGGAACCGATGGCGCACGAAGGTCGAACCCTTGACGAGATCCGACGCGACACCGAGAACGCGCGGGCCGGATTGACCCAGACCGTCGGTGAACTGCGAGCCACTGTGGCCGACACCGCTAACGATCTGCGCGAGCGCTACTCGCCGCAGGCCATCAAGGACGATGTCACCAGCTACATCAAGACCCGCGGCGAAGAGCTCGCCGACAAGGTCAGCGACACCATCCGCAACAATCCGGTGCAGGCGGTCGCGGTCGGCGCGACGCTGGCCTATCCGCTGTGGAAGGTCGTCCGGGCCATCCCGACTCCGGTGCTGATGGTCGGCGCCGGTTTGTATCTGGCCGGCTCGAAATCGGGGCAGCGGTTGACCCAGCGGGCTTCCGTCGCGGCAGCCGATCTCGCCGGTGAAGTCGAGCGGCGTGCCCGCGCGTTCGGTTCGGACGTCGCCGAGACGGCCGAAGCCGCGCGGGACTATGCGGCCGGCGCGATCCAGGCGGCGGGTGGGACCGCCAGTACGCGGGCTGACGAATTCCGCCGCACTGCGGCCGCGACAGCCGCCGACTTGAAGCAGAAGGGCGAAGACCTCAGCCGCACGCTATCGGCCGAGAGCGATCATCTCGGCCGGTCTGCTGCGGCCGCGGGTCATGCTTTCGCGAGCGAAGTGGATGATGCGGCGCATCGCGGTGCGGGTCTGGCCGATGCCGTTTCAGACACGCTGCGGGATACCGCCGCGTCGGTGCGTGACACGGCCGCGTCGGTCCGCGACAGCGCTACCGAAGCTGCAGCGCGGCTTCGCCACAAGATGGGCGAGACGGCCGATGCCGGCCTCGATGCCGCAGTGCGCATGCGCGACCGTGCAGGCGACCTCGGCCAGCGCGCGAGCCGCAACGTCACCGAGACGGTCAGCGCCCATCCGTTGCTTGTGGCAGGCGTCGGACTTCTCGTCGGCGGACTGATTGCCAGCGCGATTCCGCGGATGCGCGCCGAGAAGCAGATCTTCGGCAGGGCCAGCCGGCGGCTGCGCGAACAGGCCGAGGACACTGTGAACCGCGGCGTCGATGCCGTGAAACAGAAGGGCCGCGAGGTTTATCAGAGCGCGATGAACGCCGCCGAGGACGAGGGATTATCGCCCGACAATGTCAGCGGTCAGGTGCGCGATCTCGGCGAGCGGGCCCGCAAGGTGGCGGAAGCTGCGGCCTCGACCTTCGATTCGCCCTCGCAGAACAAGCATTGAGACAGGACGGAGCAGGGAATGGCCGAGCAGATCGAGAAGACGGGTAATGGCGCGGGCACACGTGCTCAGCCGATGAAGTCGGCAAAGAAGGAAGCCCAGAACATGGCCGATCAGGCGACCGAAGCAGGGCGTGATATCAAGGAGCGGGTCGTCGGTTTGGCCGAGGAGTCGGTCGACGCCGCGCGGGCTCAGGCGGAAAATCTCGCCGGTGCGGCACGGGAGTTCGCGTCCGAAGCCGGCGAAGCGATCAAGAACCGCGCCAATGCACAGCGGGAAGCAGGCGCCGATTATATCGGCGGACTGGCGGACGCGATCCGCCGTGCGTCGCGCGAGTTCGACAACGATCTTCCGATCGCCGGTGTCTATATGCGCAAGGCGGCCTCCAAGGTCGAGGAGATCTCCGACACCGTGCAGCAGGGCGACATTTCCGATCTCGTGCGCGGCGTTCAGGACTTTGCCCGACGCCAGCCGACCGCCTTCCTGGGCCTGGCCGTGCTGGCCGGTTTCGGCGCGGTGCGTTTCCTGAAGAGCTCTTCGGCGGCTGCGCCGCGTAGCATGGCGGCGCGATCCGAGACCGAGGATCGGAGCTGACGATGACGGCGCCTCATCAACGGTCGATCCCTGAGCTGTTCGGCGACGCGTTCAATCAGTTCGCGAAGCTGATCAGCAATGAGTTCGATCTCGCCCGCGCCGAGATGACCGACAAGGTCGGGCAGATCGGGCGGGCGGCCGCCATGATCGGAGCGGGCGCGGTGATCCTGATTCCCGGCCTCGTCCTGTTACTATTCGCGCTGGCGGCGCTGCTGATCGAGAACGGCCTGTCACAGCCGCTGGCCTATCTGATCACGGGAGGCGGGACTGCGGTCGTCGCTGGCGCGCTGATGTGGATCGGCGTCAGTCGGTTGTCTCCGGATTCGCTCAAACCGACCGTGACGATCGAACAATTGCAGCGCGACAAGGTCGCCGCGAAGGAGATGGTCAAGTGAACGACACCAGCAAGGCAATGCCTTTTATCCACGATCTCGGCGACGCGATGCGCCGCAACCCGGTCTCCACTGCGCTGATCGGGATGGGCGTGTTGTGGCTGTTCGCCGGCAGCGCCGGTCCGCGTGCGTCGAAGATCGCCCGCAGCGCCGGGCTCGACCGGGTGCCGGACGTGGCTTCCGATCTGGTCGAAACCGGGCGTGCGCGGATCCACGACGTACAGGACCGTATCAGCGACAGCATGGCTGATGTCGGCGCCAAGGCCGCCAGCATGGCGGGCGCTGTGCGGGATAGCAGTTCTGCGGTTCTTGATCGCGCCAGTGACCTAGGCCGCCAGATTCCGGAAGCCGGCTCGGAGCTGTTTGGCGCCGCCAGGTCGCGGATGACTGATCTATTGGAGGAGCAGCCGCTGCTGCTCGGCGCCATCGGGCTGGCGATCGGCGCAGGCATTGCGGCGTCGCTGCCATCGACGGCCGTTGAAGCCGATCTGTTCGGCGACACGAGCGACGAGTTCAAGGCGCAGGCGCGCGGCCTCGTCGATCATGCCAGCGAGCGCGTCACCGCTGCGACGCGAGATGCGGTCACTGCCGCTGCCGACGAGGCACGTCGTCAGGGCCTGACCCCCGATGGCGTGATGAAGGCGGTGGGCGAGGTCGGCGACAAGGCCCGCCGCGTCGTCGACGCGGCCGAGGATAATCTGAGGCTGGAGTAACGAGATCGGAGCCGTTCATGGCCGACGACAAAAAGCCGGACGACCGTCCGGGCGATGCGATGAAGAGCGGCACCCGGGAGCCGTGGAAGAAGCCGGATCAAAGTTCGCAAACCACGAAAGATGCGTCGTCCAAGCCCGATCTGGAACGTTGGCAGGACAGTAATACACACTGACGGCGACGCATGCATACGGACAAGAATATGGCCGGGTTTTCTCGGCCATTTCTTTTTGCCTTGCTGCTCGCTCCACAAGGACGAGGCTCTGCCTAACTTCAGGCCAGCACGCTTCCGGCGCAGCAAAGCGGGCGGAGTACTTCGCTTTGCGTTTTGGCCGCGCATCCGTACGATCCGCATCGACGCAGGATGGAGCCCCGAGTCGATGCCGCGGACAGGATCCATTGCCCGAGCTGGTGCACTCGCCACGCTGATCTCGTTGGCCTTCGGAACGATCGCCGACGCCGTGGATCGCGGCCAGTTCGACGACGTGCCGGCGGACATCAGAGACTGGTTCAAGCGGCAACGGAGCCCGGCCGGCGTGCCGTGCTGCGACGTCGCCGATGGTCACCGCACCACCTACGACGTTCGCGGCGGCGCCTATTGGGTGCCGATCGAAGGGACTTGGTACGAAGTCCCGGAGAAAGCCGTGATCCGCGACTCCGGCAATCCCGTGGGCGAGGCAATTGTCTGGTACGTGCGCCACAACAACACAATCATCATCAGCTGCTTCGTCCCGGCCGACGCCTCCTAGGTCGTCTTAGCGTCGAGGCATCCCGGTGCCGTGCAATCAGTTGCTCTCGCTGCCGCGCTTGCGAGCCCAGCCAAACGGCGGCGTTCATCGAACGGGATGGCTTCGTCGCTTCGCTCCTCGCAATCGCGGAGATCGTTTCAAGATTGATATCGAGTGCGGTGGCGTTCGCGCTCTCACGAGTCCCGTCGCGCTGCATTCGTCGCGATGGCCGCCGCCGCGGTGCGGTTTTCAACGCCGAGCTTGGCGTAGATCTGCTCGAGATGCTTGTCGACGGTGCGGGGGCTGAGGCCGAGAATCTGCGCGATGTCGCGGTTGGTCTTGCCCTTGCTGAGCCAGGCCAGCACTTCGCTTTCGCGGCTGGTCAGCCCGAATTCCGTTGCGAACTCCTTTGGCGATTCACCCGAGCTCTCACGTGCCAGCCGCAGCAGGAATTCGTTGGGGCCGAGCTTGCCCATATATTGCAGCCGCAGCTCGTCATTGCGCAGCAGCGAGGCTTTCATCGGCGCCTTGGCCTGCGCGAGGCCGCTGTGTACCTGCTCGAGCCAGTCGAGCCAGGGCTTCGGCAGATCCAGCCGCACGCCGTCCTCCGACGCGTCGCCGGCGGCGAGCAACTTCTGCGCCTGCGGCGTCGCCCATAGCACCTTGCCGACGCGGTCGACCGCGAGCAGGAACCGGCCCGAGACGTCGAGCGCCGCCCGCGCGCTCTGGCTCAGCCGCGCATTGCCGAGATGCACGCGGATGCGCGCCAGCATCTCGGCGATCACGATCGGCTTGGTGACGTAGTCCACGCCGCCGGCCTCGAGCCCGCGGACGATATGCTCGCTCTCGGTGAGGCCGGTCATGAAGATCACCGGCACGTCCGACAGCATCGGATTGCGCTTCAGTCGCCTGCAGGTTTCAAAGCCGTCGAGCCCTGGCATCACCGCGTCGAGCAGAATGATGTCCGGCGTGATCTGCTCGACGATCCGCATTGCCGCGGCGCCGTCGAGCGCCACCATCACCGTCATGCCGGCGCCGTCGAGCGCGTCGGTCAGCATTCGCAACGTCTCCGGGGAGTCGTCGACGACCAGGACGATGTCGCGCTTCTTCAGGTCATGGTTCATGGCGATACAGCGTGTTCAAGGTCTTCATGTATTGCTCGAGGTCGAATTGCTCGACCAGCGATCGGATCTGCGACACGAACGGCGCTGACTCAGGATAGTCCGTATTGATCTGGTCGAGCTTGGACTCGATGCCGCGGATGTATCCGATCTTGCCGAGCTCGATCAATTCCTCGACGTGCTGCATCGGCGGCGTGAGAATATCGCCGGTGGTTTCCCGTGGCTCGGCAGCGTCGCCCTTGTGGATCCATTCCAGTTTCAGCAGCTGGCCGATCTGCTCCAGCAGCCGCGGAATATCGACCGGCTTCATCAGGTAGCCGTCGTGGAACGGCTGCGCCAGTGGCGCGCCGTGTGCCTCGATCGCACTCGCCGACACCATCAGGATGCGGGCGTGGTGATGACCGTTGGTGCGCAGCGTTTCGGCGACGGTCCAGCCGTCCATGCCGGCCATCGAGATGTCGAGCAGGAACAGATCGGGCTGGCAATGCTCCGCGAGGCTGACGCAGGTGAAGCCGTCCGGCGCACTGAGCACGATGAAGCCGAGCGGCGACAGCAGTTCCTGCAGCAGATTGCGCTGGGCCGGATCATCGTCGGTGATCAGGATGGTCTTGCGTGGGCCGTGATAGCCGAGGATCGGCGCCCGGATCGCGCGGGTGCGTGTCGGGTTCGGAACCTCGGACAGCAGCAGCTTGACGCGGAACGTCGAGCCTTGGCCGAGCGTGCTGGTGACGCTGAGATCCCCGCCCATCACGCCGGCGAGCAGCTTGCTGATCGTCAGACCGAGGCCCGTGCCGGTGTGCGGCTGCGACACGCCGAGCGCGCCGCGCTCGAACGGCGCGAAGATGCGTTCGATGTCGTCGGCATGGATGCCCGGGCCGGTGTCGCGCACTTCGAGCTCCGCCACCGGATTCCGATAGTGCACGATGAAGTGGACGCTGCCGTGCTGGGTGAACTTGATGGCGTTCGATAGCAGGTTGATCAGCACCTGACGTAGCCGCTTCTCGTCGGCATAGACCACCGGCGGCAGATATTGCGGCCGCTTGAACACGAACTCGACGTCCTTGGCGGCCGCCTGCAGCCGGAACATGCCGACGAGCTGATCGAGGAATTCGCCGAACCGCACCTCGTCGCGCGACAGATAAAGGCGGCCGGCCTCGATCTTGGAAATATCCAGCAGGCCGTCGATCAGGCCGGAGAGATGGTCTGCGCTACGCCGCATCAGCCGGATCTGATCGCGCGGCCGCGGCGGCAGGCTGCCGTCCTGCTCCAGCAGCTGGGCGTAGCCGCTGATCGCATTTAGCGGCGAGCGCAGTTCGTGGCTGAGGCCGACCACGTAGCGGCTCTTGGCGAGATTGGCGGATTCGGCGACTTCCTTGGCGCGCTGCAGTTCGGCGTCGGTCTGCCGGTGCGCGTCGATTTCCTGCATCAGCAGCGTGGTCTGCCGCCGCGTCTCCGCCTCGGCGGCCTGCCGGCTCTGCCGGGCCAGCACGAACAGCCAGGTCACGACACCGACGATGATGACCAGTGCGAAGAACAGCTTCCACAGGATTTCGGACAGCAGGATATGTTGCGCGTCGGTGGCGGGCGCCGCCTGCAAATAGATCATCAGCAGCGTGATGCCGACCAGCCCGACCGACACCGTGAAGACTCCGAGATAGTGCCCGACCTGGGAGTTGAGCAGCGCCTGGATGCGCGCCGGAAGCACCTTGCCTAGCGTATCGGCGAATTGTGCGTCGAACCGCGCATGCGGCTTGCACAAGTCGTGGCAACGCGCATCGAGCGAGCAGCACAGCGAACAGATCGCTCCCGCATAGGCCGGGCAATGCGCCATGTCCTCGGGCTCGAACGCATGCTCGCAGATGCAGCACTTGATAGCCGACAAGTCGCGCCAGGCGCGCTTCGGCTTGCGGGCGATGTAGAACCGGCCGCGGGTCACGAGCGCGATCGCCGGCGCGGCGACGAATGCCGCTAGCAGCGCGACGAATGGCGCCAGCGCTTTCGCGTTGGGCCCGAACACGCCGTAGAACGCCGTGATCGACATCACCGTGGCGATCGCCATCGAGCCGACGCCGACCGGGTTGATGTCGTAGAGATGCGCGCGCTTGAATTCCATCTGCCGCGGCCGCAGGCCAAGCGGGCGGTTGATCACCAGATCGGCGACCAGTGCACCGACCCACGCGATCGCCACGTTGGAATATAGCGCCAGCGTATGCTCCAGCGCCTTGTAGACGCCGATCTCCATCAGCAGCAGCGCGACCAGCACGTTAAACACCAGCCAGACGACGCGGCCGGGATGGCTGTGGGTCAGCCGCGAGAAGAAATTCGACCAGGCGATCGAGCCCGCATAGGCATTGGTGACGTTGATCTTAATCTGCGACAGCATCACGAACGCGCCGGTCAGCGCCAGCGCCAGTTCCGGCTGCGCCAGTACGTAGCGGAACGCCTCGCGATACATATGCGACGGCTCGGCCGCATCTTCGGGGCCGACGCCGTGGCTCAGCGCGAAGTAAGCCAGGAACGAGCCGGCGATCAGCTTGAGCGCACCGGGCACGATCCAGCCGGGGCCGGCGCTGATCATCGCGGCCCACCACGTCACCTGCGAGCTGCGGCGGTCGCGCGGCAGGAAGCGCAGGAAGTCGACCTGCTCGCCGATCTGCGCCACCAGCGCGAACACCACCGAGGCGGCGGTGCCGAACAACAACAGATCGAGGTGACCGTCCGGATTGCCGTGCGCGCCGGCGAAACTGGTCCACTCGACGAAAGATTCCGGACTCTTGATCGCGATCGCCGCGAACGGAAGGATGTGCAGCAGGATCCAGAACGGCTGGGTCCAGAGTTGAAACCGGCTGATCAGCGTGATGCCGTGCGTGACCAGCGGAATGATCACCACGGCGCTGAACAGATAGCCCAGCGCCAGCGGCAGGCCGAAACACATCTCCAGTGCCTTGGCCAGAATAACAGCCTCGATGGCGAAGAAGATGAACGTAAAAGAGGCATAGATCAGCGACGTAATGGTCGAGCCGATATAGCCGAATCCGGCCCCGCGCGTGAGCAAGTCTATATCCACGCCACATCTGGCTGCGTGATAGGCAATCGGCAGGCCGCAGCAGAAGATGATGACGCTGACCACGAGGATCGCGGCGGTGGCGTTGGTGACGCCGTAGTTCAGCGTGATAGTGCCGCCGATCGCCTCCAGCGCTAGGAACGAGATCGCGCCGAGCGCGGTATTGGCGACCCGTGCCGCGGACCAGCGGCGCGCGCTCTTGGCGGTGAACCGCAGCGCGTAGTCTTCGAGAGTCTGGTTGGCGACCCACTGATTATACTGGCGCCGAACGCGGTCTATGCGCTGCCGCCCAACCACTCGCTGCTCTCCCCGATGCCACGCTCCCTTGCGTGGTTAAAAACCTACGTCGCGGTCTTGCGATGCAACATACGTGATCTTGCGTATCGGTGCAGCGGAAAATTTCGCCGATCGTTTGCCCCGGCTGCACACGCGTCCAAACAACACGAAGGGGTAGTTCATGGCAGACGAGAAGAACCAGGGCCTTCATTCGCCTTTCCGGCGCAAGCTGCTGATGGGGATGGCCGCACTTCCGGCGATGACGATGCTGCCGCGCACGTCGTTCGCCCAGGCGCCGGCGACCTCCGCGGTCAACACCACCGGCCTCGCGGTGACCGACACCGAAGTCACCGTCGGCATCCTGCACTCGGTCACGGGTACGATGGCGATCTCCGAAACCGGCTCGGTGCAGGCTGAAAAGCTGGCGATCTCGCAGATCAACGAAGCCGGCGGCGTGCTCGGCCGCAAGATCAAGTTCGTGCAGGAAGACGGCGCGTCGGATTGGCCGACCTTCGCCGAAAAGGCCAAGAAGCTGCTGGTCAACGACAAATGCGCCGCCGTCATGGGCTGCTGGACTTCGGCTTCGCGCAAGGCGGTGCTGCCGGTGTTCGAGCAGTACAACGGCATGCTGTACTACCCGACCTTCTACGAAGGCCTCGAGCAGTCCAAGAACGTCATCTACACCGGCCAGGAAGCCACCCAGCAGATCATCGCCGGCCTCGACTGGGTCAACAAGACCAAGGGCGCCAAGAGCTTCTACCTGCTCGGGTCGGACTACATCTGGCCGCGCACCTCCAACAAGATCGCCCGCAAGCACATCGAGGGCCATCTGCAGGGCTGTAAGGTCGTCGGCGAAGAATACTTCCCGCTCGGCCACACCCAGTTCAACTCGGTGATCAACAAGATCAAGCTGACCAAGCCGGACGTGATCTACGCGATCATCGTCGG
>NZ_JBMDXE010000186.1:0-54214 GCF_048594845.1 Rhodopseudomonas sp.
GGGTGCGCGGCTCCGGCGAGATCATGTGGCACGGCGAACGCATCTTCGTCAGCGAGGCGCTGGTCGGCGAAGTGATCGGCATCGCCGAACTGGAGACCGGCGACCAGATCGTGCGGTTCTGCCACTACGACATCGGCCTGATTGATCGCCACCGCGTGTTCCGGCGCTTCGCTCCGCCCCGAGAGGGGCTGCGCTACGCGCCGCAACACGCGGACCCAGACCTGTCGACAATCATCCCGGTCTAAAGTGTCGGGAATCATGCCGGTTGAACAGGGCAGTGAGTCAGCTCCCCATCTGGCCCAAATCACAGCCGCCCGCTAAGACAAGGCCGCCAACAGCGGGAGCGCGGCACCGGCGATGATCGATCTCACACAGGCTTACGAGGCGCTACTGGCGGCGGCGAGTTCGGTCGGCGCGGAAATTACCTCGCCCTGGTTCTACACTCAGCTCGGCATGATCATCGTGGCGCTCGGCATCGGGCTCGGCGGCGGCGCGCTGATCAAGGCGCGGGTCGATATGACCAAGCTGACCATGGGCTGGCCGGCGCCGCTGCGGATGTTCCTGCGGGTGGTGGTGGACAGCGCCTGGACGGCGATCTTCGCGCTGGTGGTGATCGCGATCCGGCTGGTGATGCTGCATGCGACCTGGCCGAGCCGCAGCTATCTGATCGGCATCTCGGCCAAGCTGGCGCTGGCCTGGCTGGTGATCCGGCTGGTCACCAGCATCCTGCGCAACGCCTTCCTGATCCGCGTGGTGTCGGTGTCGGCCTGGTGCGTCGCGGCGCTCAGCATCATCGGCCAGTTGTTTCCGGTGCTCGACGCGCTGGATTCGGTCTCGATCGAGATCGGCGGCCTGCGGCTGTCGCCGCTGCTCGTGCTGAAGCTGGTCGTACTGCTCGCGGTGGCACTGTGGCTGGCCAATATCGGCAGCAACTTCTTCGAAGGCCGCATCAAGCAGACCGGCGACCTGACGCCGTCGATTCAGGTGCTGCTGATCAAGCTGACGCGGATCGGCCTGATGGTGGCGGCGATCGCGATGGTGATGAGCGCGGTCGGCATCAACCTGCAGGCGCTGGCGGTGTTCTCGGGCGCGGTGGGCGTCGGCATCGGCTTCGGCCTGCAGAAGATCTTCGGCAATTTCATCTCCGGCGTGATCCTGCTGGCCGACAAGTCGGTGAAGCCCGGCGACCTCGTCACCATCGGCGAGAACTCCGGCAAGATCAGCGCGATGAACACCCGCTACATCTCGGTCGCGGCCGGCGACGGCCGCGAGTTCCTCATTCCCAACGAGGACCTGATCACCCAGAAGGTCGTCAACTGGACCTACACCGACAAGAACACGCTGGTGAAAGTCGCCTTCGCGACCAATTACGACGCCGATCCGCGGGTCGTCTGCAAGCTGGCGGTCGAGGTCGCAGCCGGGGTGCCGCGCGCCTCGAAGACCAAGCCGCCGGGCTGCATCCTGACCGAATTCACCGACACCGGGATGAAGTTCGCGCTGACGTTCTGGATCGCCGAGCCGGACGGCATGGACGGCGTCAAGAGCGAGGCGATGCTCGGGCTGTGGGACGCGTTCAAGCGCGAGGGCATCCGCGTTCCCTATCCGGTGCGCGAATTGCGGGTGCGCGGCGGCGCGCTGCCGGTCGAAACCATCGTCGAAATGCCGCAATAAGCGGCTCCGGTCTCGTCCGGAGCGGCTTCGGCTTGCGTGCGGCGCGCCGATGACTAGATTGCCATGAATCCTTCGTTTTCCCGAACCAGACCGGCCCAATGAGCTACGTGGACGCCTCCGACGCCGCCCTGCGCAAGACAGGGCAGATCAAACTGCATGGACCGGCCGGTTTCGCCGGCATGCGCAAGGCCGGGCAGGTCGTGGCGCAGTGCCTCGACGAGCTGGTCGACATCGTCAAGCCGGGCGTGCCGACGTCGCGGATCGACGATTTCGTGCGCGACTTCGCCTTCAGCCACGACGCCTTCCCGGCGACGCTGATGTATCGCGGCTACCGCTATTCGACCTGCACCTCGGTCAATCACGTGGTCTGCCACGGCATGCCGGGCGACCGGCCGCTGAAGGAAGGCGATATCGTCAATATCGACGTCACCATGATCGTCGACGGATGGTACGGCGATTCCAGCCGGATGTATCCGGTCGGCCCGATCGCCCGCAAGGCCGAGCGGTTGATCGACGTCACCTACGAGTCGCTGCTGCGCGGCATCGCCGCAGTGAAGCCCGGCGCCACCACCGGCGACATCGGCCACGCGATCCAGAGCTTCGTCGAGCCGCAGCAGATGACGGTGGTGCGCGACTTCTGCGGCCACGGCCTCGGCCGTCTGTTCCACGACGAGCCGAACATCATCCACGTCGGCAGCCCCGGCCAGGGCGCGGTGCTGAAGCCCGGCATGTTCTTCACCATCGAGCCGATGATCAATCTCGGCAAACCCTATGTGAAGATCCTGTCCGACGGCTGGACCGCTGTGACCCGCGACCGCTCGCTGTCGGCGCAGTTCGAACACTCGATCGGCGTGACGGAAACCGGCTGCGAGATTTTTACGGCGTCGCCGAAGGGCCTGGACAAGCCGCCGTTCGTGAGCTGACGGGCGCTGAGATAGCAAGCTCACTGCCTGGGGCGCCCTCACCCCAACCCTCTCCCGCAAGCGGGAGAGGGAGCCCGCTGCCTGTGCGTAGAGGCTGTGCGGTCTCCTCGAAACGAAATGATCAGCTCTGAGACGAAACTATCAGTTCTGAGCCCGAGGTCATCAGTACCCCCTCTCCCCGCGCACGGCGCGCCCCCTCTCCCGCTTGCGGGAGAGGGTTGGGGTGAGGGTGACGCGAGCACTGAAGCTGCCGTGAACTAACCGGCCTTCCGCGCTTTGCTGCCAGCGACACTCCGCGCGAGCTTCTTTCCCTTCGCCGGTTCTTCCTTCGCCTTGCCGGCGCCGCTGCCTGAGATCGGCAGCAGCATTTCCTTTTGCCCCGGCGCGGACTTGCGCTTCTTGGGGCGGGCGGGTTTTGCGGCTGGCGCCTTGTCGGACTGCTCGGACGCGGCTGACTTTTTCGCGGCAGGCGCCGCCTTCTCGCTTTGCCCGAGGCTCTTGCGCAGCGCTTCCATCAGGTCGACGACATTGTCGCCCCGCGGCCGCGCCTTGGCGGCGATCGGCTGGCCGGCGACCTTCTTGTTGATCAGTTCGGTCAGCGCGGTCTCGTAGTGATCTTCGAATGTGTCCGGCTCGAAATGGCCGGACTTCTGCTCGACGATGTGCTTGGCCAGGTCGAGCATATCCTTGGTGATCTTCACGTCCTGGATGTCGTCGAAGTAATCGGCGGCGTCGCGGACTTCGTAGGGATAGCGCAGCAGCATGCCCATCAGGCCGTTGTCACGCGCTTCCAGCGCGATGACGTGCTCGCGGTTGGTCAGCACCACGCGGGCCAGCGCGACGCGATCCATCGACCGGATGGTCTCGCGGATCACCGCATAGGCGTCGTGGCCGACCTTGCCGTCGGGCACGATGTAGTACGGCCGCACCAGATACAAATCGTCTATCTCGGATTTAGGCACGAACTGATCGATCTCGATGGTGCGGGTCGATTCCAGTGCGATCGCATCGAGTTCGTCGCGGGTGATCTCGATATAGGTATCGGAATCGACCTTGTAGCCCTTCATGATGTCGTCGGCCGATACCTCCTCGCCGGTTTCGGCGTCGACCTTGAGGTATTTGATGCGGTGGCCGGTGGAGCGGTTGATCTGGTTGAAGCTGATCTTCTCGGAGTCCGACGTCGCCGGAAACAGCGCCACCGGACAGGTCACGAGCGACAGCCGCAAAAAGCCTTTCCAATTGGCGCGAGGGGCCATTGACGCAAACTCCACAGACGCAACACACTGAGCCGGGTCGGCCCTTGGAACCGGGACTCAAGTGCAGGGCCTCGGATTCGTTCCCGGCACGCCTATATTACCGTTTATCTGGATTACCATTCGTTTGGTTCGGAGTATCAGGATGGTCGATCGCAGCCGGAAGATCCCGAAGGATCAGCCGCGCGACCTTGCAGAACGCATGGCGCGGCGCAGCAAGGCCGACGGCTTTGTCCGGCAGACCTTCGTGCTGCCGCGGCTCGACGCGCGGGCGAAAGCGCGGGCATTTCTGGAGGCCTGGCCGAAGGCCGCCTACATGTCGGGCGTGGAAAGCTGGCGTGAGCTGCCGGACGATACGATCGAATTTACCATGCGGCGATTGCCGACAGCGGATTGAGCGCGCGACCGTCGTCTGGGGCAAACGATCACTTGCCGGTTGCAAAAGCAGCGGCGCGCGGCATGGTGAGACGGGTGAGGATACGCGCCGGCCATGCTTTCGGACCGTCATGCCAGCAAATCGCGGTGAGCCAGTTCAGCAGCCCGGCTTCGCCGAGGCGCCGCATTACCACGGCCATCGCGAACGGCTGCGCGAACGCTTTCGCGAGGCCGGCGCCGACGCGCTGTCGGACTACGAACTGCTCGAGATGGTGCTGTTCCGCGCGCTGCCGCGCCGCGACGTCAAGCCGCTCGCCAAGGCGCTGATCGCACGGTTCGGCTCGTTCGCCGAAGCGATCCACGCGCCGGAGACGCGGCTGCGCGAAGTCGGCGGGCTCGGCGAGGCGGCGATCACCGAGATCAAGCTGATTGCAGCGGCGGCGGCGCGGGTCACCAAGGGACAGGTCAAACAGCGCACCGTGCTGTCGTCGTGGTCGGTGGTGATCGATTACTGCCGCACCACGATGGCGTTCGCCGACAAGGAGCAATTCCGCATCCTGTTTCTCGACAAGCGTAATCAGCTGATCGCCGACGAGCTGCAGCAGGTCGGTACCGTGGATCACACACCGGTGTATCCGCGGGAGGTCGTCAAGCGCGCGCTGGAGCTCTCCGCGACCGCGGTGATCCTGGTGCACAACCATCCCTCGGGCGATCCGACGCCGTCACAGGCCGACATCCAGATGACCAAGCAGATCGCCGCCATCGCCGACCCGCTCGGCGTCGCCGTGCATGACCACATCATCGTCGGCAAGAACGGGCATGCGAGTCTAAAGGGGATGAAGTTGTTTTAAGCTAACTACATGCGATGAGTTGTCATCCTGAGGTGCTCGCCCACAGGGCGAGCCTCGAAGGATGCGGCGACGGGTGCGTGCGGCCCATCCTTCGAGGCCGCCGCTGGGCGGCGGCGCCTCAGGATGACGTTGTGCATTAGGACGGCAGCTGGGCGGCTACTCGTCCGCGCTTAGAACGCCCCGTGCCGGCCTTCGCCCGCGCTGAACCGCTCGGCGCCCTGGAGGGTTTCGCCGCTGTCGATCACCTGCAGCCCGCCGCGCATCTCGTTCATGATGGCGTCGTCTTCCGGCATGTCCCATTGCTGCAGCGCCGACAGCCGGTCGGCGCGCAGACAGGTCTGCGGGAACGCGGCGATCTCCTTGGCGAGCGTGATGGCCTGAAATGCCGCTTCGCCGCGGTGGACCAGGCGGTTGGCGAGGCCGATGCGATGCGCCTCGATGCCCGAGACGGCGCGGCCGGTCAGAATGAGGTCCATCGCGTGCGAATGGCCGATCAGGCGCGGCAGCCGGATGGTGCCGAGGTCGATCAGCGGCACGCCGAAGCGGCGGCAGAACACCCCGAAGGTGGCGTCGTCGGCGGCGACCCGCATGTCGGCCCACAGCGCCAGTTCGAGCCCGCCGGCGACCGCATAGCCTTCGACCGCGGCGATGACGGGTTTGCTCAGCCGCAGCCGGCTCGGGCCCATCGGGGCGATGCTGCCATGACCGGCGATGTCGCGACGCCGCTCGGCGTCGCCCGATGCGACCGCCTTGAGGTCGGCGCCGGCGCAGAACGTGCCGCCGGTGCCGGTCAGCACCGCAACGGAGGACGTCTCGTCGGCGTCGAACGCCAGGAAAGCGTCGTACAGCTTCTTCGCGGTGGCGCCGTCGACCGCGTTGCGGCGCTCTGGCCGGTTGATCGACAAGATCGTCACCGGTCCGTCGCGATTGATCAGCACCGTATCCTTGGGCATGCGGAAACTCCGTCGTCGTGCGAGGTCAGAGGCGGGGATTGTGAGAGCGGATATCAGCTGCGGCTGGGGCGTCAGCCTTGATTATTATCAAAGGCCGTCCCCGCGGTCGTCATTCCGGGGCGCGCGAAGCGCGAACCCGGAATCCCGAAGCGTCCTGCGACTCCGACGTTTCCACACCTGCGGGATTCCGGGTTCGTGCGCGTTCCGCGCACGCCCCGGAATGACGGGGGCGGGGCGGAGTTACTTCACCACCAGGTCAGTTCCCGTCAGCCTGCGATAGGCTTCGAGGTAGCGCTGCGAGGTGGCGGTGACGACGTCGTCCGGCAGCTTCGGCGGCGGGGCTTCGCCGTTCCAGCGGCCGGCGCGGCGTTCGGCGTCGAGGTGATCGCGCAACGGCTGCTTGTCGAAGGAGGGCTGAGGGCGGCCCGGCTCGTATGCGTCGGCGGCCCAGAACCGCGACGAATCCGGCGTCATCACCTCGTCGATCAAAATGATCCGCCCGTCCTTGTCGCGGCCGAACTCGAACTTGGTATCGGCGATGATGATGCCGCGCTCGCGGGCGATCTGTTCGCCGAGCGTGTAGATCGCGCGGGTCATGTGCTCGAGCGTATAGGCATCCTCCTCGCCGACGATCTCGCGCATCCGGGCGATGGTGATGTTCTCGTCGTGGCCGGTCTCCGCCTTGGTGGCGGGCGAGAAAATCGGCGGCGTCAGCTGGCCGCTTTCCAAAAGGCCCTCGGGCAGCTTCTCGCCGGCCAGCGTGCCGGAGGCGGCGTATTCCTTCCAGGCCGAGCCAGTGATGTAGCCGCGGATGACGCACTCGATCGGAAACACCGTGGTGCGGCGGCACAGCATGGCGCGGCCGGCGATTTCGGCGCGATGCGGTGCCAGTACCGGCACGGCGTCGACGATCTCGTCGGTCTCGGCGCTAATCATGTGGTGCGGCACCACGCCGCCGAGCTGGCTGAACCAGAACGCGCTGACCTGGGTGAGCACCGCGCCCTTGCTCGGGATGGTCTCGCCCATCACCACGTCGAACGCGCTGATCCGGTCGGTGGTGACGAGCAGCAGGCGCTCGTCGTCGACGGCGTAGATGTCGCGCACCTTGCCGCGGCCGATCTTGGTCAGCGGCAGGTCGCTCGAAAGCATCGTGGTCATGGCCGGGTCTTTCACGCAGCAAGCGACCGCCGGCGGCCGGCGGTGCGCAACAATCGGGAACGCCAGTTTATCATTCCGGCAGCGGAATGAACTCGCTCTCGTTCGGAACGGCGGCAAAACGGCCGGTTTTCCAGTCCTGTTTGGCCTGTTCGATGCGCTCCTTGCTGGAGGAGACGAAATTCCACCAGATGTGGCGTGGCCCTTCGAGCGCGTCGCCGCCGAGAAACATCATGCGGGTGTCGGTCTGGACCCGGACGGTGATGCGGTCGCCAGGACGGAAGATCAGCAACTGCGGCCCGACATGGCGGTCGCCGGCGATCTCGATCTCGCCGTCGACCAGATAGATCGCGCGCTCCTCGTGGTCGGGGTCGAGCGGCACCGATGTGCCGGCGCGGGCGTTGACCTCGGCATAGAACCACGGCGACACCATCGTCACCGGCGACGACTTGCCGAATGCCGAGCCGGCGATCACCCGGGCGGTAAAGCCGGTGGTCTCGATGGTCGGCAGCGTCGCGGCGGCGAAATGCTGGAACGACGGCGCGATTTCCTCGCTGCCTTTCGGCAGCGCGATCCAGCTCTGCAGGCCGAGCATCGCCTGGCCGTCGCGACGCTCCACGTCGGGCGTGCGCTCGGAATGCGCGATGCCGCGGCCGGCGGTCATCAGGTTCATGGCGCCGGGCGCGATCTCCTGGATGTTGCCCTCGCTGTCGCGGTGCATGATCTTGCCGTCGAACAGATAGGTGACGGTGGCGAGCCCGATATGCGGATGCGGCCGCACGTCCATGCCCTTGCCGGCGAGAAACTGCATCGGGCCGAAATGATCGAAGAAGATGAACGGCCCGACCATCTGCCGCTTGCCGTGCGGCAGCGCCCGGCGCACCGCGAAGCCGTCGCCGAGATCCCGCGTGCGCGGCACGATGACCAGATCGAGCGCGTCGCAGCTCTGCGGATCGCCGAGCTCGGGATCGATCGATGGCATCCAGCTCATGGTGGTCTCCTCAAAATTTTCGATCCGTCATTGCGAGGAGCGAAGCGACGAAGCAATCCAGCTCAGTGCACGGCGTCTGGATTGCTTCGCTGCGCTCGCAATGACGGGGGTAGGTCATTGCCTGTAGCATCCGGCCGCGATGTTACGCTGGCGGTGCGATGGCCAGCGTTGCGGTCTTGCCGTTCGTCTTGCGCGGCTCGCTGGTCAGCGGCTTTGACGGCAGCTGCTTGCGGACCGCGGAGGCGGCGGCGATCTGGCCGCGTTCGGCGAAGGCTTCGTGGTTGGCCTCGATCTCGCCGAGCGCATACAGGTAGTTCACCATCAGGCCGTGCGACTGGCGCATGCCGTTGGGCGAGCGGTCGCCGAGGAAGTTGAGCGCTTCGAGCCGCGCGCCATTGCCGAGATGGAAACGCGCCACCGGATCGAGCGGCAGGCCGCGCGGGTTCTTGGCCTGCAGGAAGTATGCGGCCGCGAGCGCCAGCAGCAGCGGCTTGATGTGATCCGCGATCTCCTGATCCTCGAACCAGGTCGGCGTATCGAGCACCTCGAGCGCGGAGCGCGCGGAAGCGTCGAGCAGCACCGAGTCTGCATTGGCGCGCTCGCGCGCCAGCCATTTGGCGAAGCCCGGCACCGGCGACAGCGTGACGAAGCTCTGCACGTTGGGCAGCTCGCGCTTGATCTCTTCAACGACCTGCTTGATCAGAAAGTTGCCGAACGAGATGCCGGCGAGGCCCTTCTGGGTATTCGAGATCGAGTAGAACACCGCCGTCGTCGCATCTTTCGGCGAGATCGGCTCGCGGTCGAGGTCGAGCAGCGGCGCGATCGCGTTCGGCCGATCCAGCGTCAGCGCGACTTCGACGAAGATTAGCGGCTCGTCGACCAGCTGCGGATGGAAGAAGCCGTAGCAACGCCGGTCCGCCGGCGCGAGCCGCGCGCGCAGATCGTCCCAGTTGTGAATGGCGTGGACCTGCTCGTAGCGGATGATCTTTTCGAGAATGTTCGCCGGCGTATTCCAGTCGATCCGTTGCAGCACCAGGAAGCCCCGATTGAACCACGAGGTGAACAGATGCACGAAGTCGTCGTCGACATGCTTGAGTTGCGGATGATCACCGAGATGCCGCAGCACGCCTTCGCGCATCCGCACCAGCGAGGCGGTGCCGCCGGGCGCGAGGTTGAGGCGGCGGATCAGTTCCTGCCGCCGCGGCTCGGCGGCCTCGAGCAGGCGACCGGCTGCGTCCGGTGACGCACCGCTGACGTGAAAGGCTTCGACCGCCGCGGTGAGCTCGGCGAGGTCCGGGCCGAACTGTTCGGCCAGCGCATCGAGAAAGCCGATCTGGTCCTGCTCGTCGGCGTCGTCGTAGCCGGACAGCGGCGTGCGCGCCAGCACCACACCGGTCGCTTCGCCGCGGCGGGACAGCAGCGTTTCGCCGAGCGCGATCAGCTCCTCTTTGGTCTTGGGCTGATTGTTGTTCGACTTGAACAGGCTGCGGCCGCGCTCGGTGAGGCTGGTGAACAGCCCGCCGAGGAATTCCGACGCGCGATCGACGGTCGCTTGCGGCATTCAATTCTCCTCATGACTTCGGACGGAACGGCGTCGCGCAACAGGCGCGGTACGACGAAAGCATAAAGGCGCCGCGCGACCTGTTCCAGACGCGCGACGCCGCAGATGGTTGCGCCACGGCATCGTGATCGCCGCGGCCGCGACAATCAGCTCGCCAGCACCTCGGCCGTCACGTCCTCGACATGATGCAGCAGGCAGATCAGGCGGCCGTCGGCGTCGTGGATCGGCGTGTTGATCGGCTGCCAGTAGCGCTCGATGAAGACCCCCGACGCATCGCGAATGTCGTAGCGCTGCACGCTCATCGCGTGCGGCTGGCCCGTCTCGACCACGGAGCTCAGCGACTCGTAGAGATTGCTGACGCCGTCGGCGGTGTCGATTGCCGGATTGTCCGGGAAGACATCGAACAGCGGCTTGCCGGCGACGTCGCGGCGGTTGGTCAAAGTGGCGCGCGCATAGGCATCGTTGATGTCGATGATCTTCAGCCCCGGGCCGGGATCGAGCAGCATGTAGGCATGCTCGGAGGTCTCGAAGCTGGGACGTAGCTGATTGATCACCGACTCCAGATCGCCGCTCGGCCGTTTCGGCGGCACCGGCGACAGATTGGCGCCGGAGAGCTGGGAATTGAGCAAAGCGAGTTCGCGCCGCGCAGAGGACAGCAGCGTCAGCAGCGTGCGTCGCAGGGTCGGGTCGGTGGCCTCGCCGAGCAGCCGGGCGAAATGCGCGATGTTCTGTTCGCAAACGAACCGCTGCATAGCCAGCTCCGTCGCGCAGGTGTGCCGGCGGAAATAGCTACTCAGGATTGAAAGTAAGTCAATACCTCGGGCCGGGTGGGCCGGCGCGTCAGCGCGCCAGGCCCGTCACCTCGGACACCTTGCCGAACCGCTCCAGCGACAGGATCGCGTCGGCGAAGGTCTGCGCGCCGCCGTTCAGCACCGGGCGGGCGAGCTGCAGGAATTTCTGCGCCATCGCCTGGTCGGTCGGGAAGGAATTCGGCTCCCCCGACGGATCGGCGTAGATCCGTTCGTGCACGCCGTCCTCCGTGGTGATCGAAACCCGGGCGCCGAACGGATGGGTCTTTCCTTCCAGCCGGGAGTCCTGGACGACATCGAAGCGGTCGGCCAGCGCGTCGATCGCCGGATCGCCGAGCCGGGCGTAGTCGTCCCAGCCGAAGCTGCCCTGCTCGAGCGCCAGCGCGCCGGTGAAGAACATCGAGAACTGGCCGCCAACGATCGATGACGGATGCCGCTTGGTCGAGGCGTCGCCGGTCAGCGTGATGCCGTTGCGGTGCAGGCCGACCTCGACCTTCTTGACCTGATCGGGCGTCAGATTGTGCTCGCGGCGCATCGCGATCAGCGCGTCGATCGCCGCATGGGTGTAGCGGCAGCTCGGATACGGCTTCACGCCGATCTTCATCGTCTCGTAGACTTTGCCGAGATCGGCCACCGCCTTGTCGTGATGCGGCGTGTCGGTGTAGCCGACCAGCAGACCGTGAATGCCTTCGACGGATTCGCTGGAGCCGAGGAAGTCGTTCTTGGCCAGCGTGGCGGCGATCACGCCGTTCATCGCGGCGGCGCCGACCTGATAGCGCTTGTTCCAGGCGCCGTTGACCAGAAATTGCAGCGAGCCAGCGGCCTGGCTGCCGGAGACGCCGAACGCCGAGACGATCTGCTCGGCGCTGAGGCCGTAAAGCTTGGCGGCTGCCGCAGCGGCCCCGTAGGTGCCGGCGGTGGCGGTCGGGTGGAAGCCGCGGGCGTAATGCGAGGTCGGGTCGAGCGCGTTGCCGAGCCGGCAGCAGACTTCATAGCCGGCAACGATCGCGGTCAGCACGTCGCGGCCCGAGGCGCCGACCAATTCGCCGACCGCGAAGGCAGCCGGCACCACCGGCGCCGACGGATGCAGCGAGGAGTCGGCGTGGGTGTCGTCGAAGTCCAACGAATGGCCGAACGCGCCATTGAGCAGCGCCGCTACCGCCGGGGTGCGACGCTTGGCGTCGCCGAACACGGTCGCTTCGCCGTCGGCGTCGAGCGACAGCGCCTGCAAGGTCGCCAGCAAAGAGGGGGTCGATTCGGCGTCGCGGCGGGCGCGGATCGCGCTGCCGAGGAAATCGAGCGTGAGCACCTTGGCCCGGGCCAGCACGTCCTGCGGAATGTCGTCGAAGCGCAGTGCGGCGACGTAGGCGGCAAGCGTGGCGGTTTCGTTGGCCATGGGGGAGCTCCCTTGTTGTTTTGCGCGGCACGTTAGGCGGGGAGTCGGCACGGTTCAAGCCGCGCCGTCGCACAACGGGGCTGCGCGCCGGCCGCGCCGGCGATTGCGCCGCGGCAGCCGCTATGCTCTGTCAGCCGTCACCGTCAAGGCTGCGATTCCACCTGTATGAAGCCGTTCTGGTCCCGATATCCCGCACAGTGGCGTCCGCGCCGGCCGCAATGGGGGCTGGCGCTGCGCGTCACGCTCGCGTCGCTGCTGGCGCTGGCGATCGCGCAGGCGCTGCATCTGCATTTGCCGCTCTGGGCGGTGCTGACTGCCATCATCGTCACCCAGCTCAGCGTCGGCCGCTCGGTTCAGATCGCGTTCGACTATCTGGTCGGCACCGTCGGCGGCGCGATCTATGGCGGCGCCATCACCATCCTGCTGCCGCACCACAACGAGCTGGAGCTGCTCGGCGTGCTGGCGCTGGTGGTGGCGCCCTTGGCGCTGCTTTCGGCCGTCAAGCCGAACCTCAACGTCGCCACCGTGACGGCGATCATCGTGCTGCTGGTGCCGACCATGACCAAGGTGGCGCCGCTGGATTCGGCGATCGACCGGGTGCTGGAAGTTGCGGTCGGCGCGTTGACCGGGCTGCTGGTGTCGTTCCTGGTGCTGCCCTCGCGGGCGCAGGCATTGGCGCTCGGCTCGGCCGCGCGGGCGCTCGATCTGATGGCGGTGGCGCTCGGCGAACTGCTCAACGGCCTGACCAAGGGCCTCGACACCGACGCGCTGCACCGGCTGCAGGACGGCATCGGCGAATCGCTGGTGAAGCTGAACCAGATCGGCGGCGAGGCCGAGCACGAGCGCGCCACCGGCCTGTCGGCCGGGCCGGATCTCGCGCCGCTCAATCGGACGCTGCTCCGGCTGCGGCACGATCTGGTGATGGTCGGCCGCGCCGTGACGGCGCCGCTGCCGGAGCCATTGAAGGACCGTCTCGGCCCGTCGCTGGAATCGTTTCGCGCGGCGGCGACCCTGCACCTCGCTGCCAGCGCGGCGGCGCTGCGTGACCGCGCGCCGCCGCCGCCGCTGCGCGCCGTGACGGCAGCGCTCGACGCCTATGCGGCCGAAGTTCAGGCGGTTAGGCAGGACGGGCTGACGCGCGGCCTGTCGGGCGAGCAGATGGAGCGCTTCTTCGCGCTCGGCTTCGCGATGGAGCAGCTGCGTCAGAACTTCGTCGATCTGGAAATGCGCGTCGCCGAATGGGTCAAGGCGAGTGCCGCCGGCAAGGCGTCGTCGGCAGGCTGAGCTTTATCGCGTACGGAGCGCTTCCAGCGCCAGCTCGCTGAGCCGCTGCGGATCGTGCTCGCCGCGCGAGGCGTCTTCGAGAATGCGGTCGGACAGAAACTGCAGCACGCTCGACGGCGTCTGCAGCGGCAGCGTCTCGACGCAGCGCTCCAGCGCCTCCGACATCGCCGCGACGACGGGCGGCGCGAAGGCGTGGGGCGCCGGTTGCGAGTCGCTCGGGGGCGGCACGGGGGCGACCGCCGGGGCTTTGAGCTTGCTGCCGAGCCGCGCCGCTTCTTCCAGCACGCACAAATGGATCAGCGCGGATTGGGCCAGCGTGTCCTCGTCGGTCTCGCCGGCCCGCGCCAGCGCGACGATCCGGGCCGCCAGCCGCTTGCGGTTGTCGTCGGTGTCGGCGCGCGAACCCTCGATCTCGATGAAGCGCTCCCATGCGCTGTCGAACGCGCGCGCCAACGCGGCGGTGCGCTCGTCGGGGGCCGACAGGCCGGCAGTCTCGGTCATTTCGCCATCCACGCTGCGCCAACCGCTGCGGTCCGCTGAAGTTCCGGCCGCGCGTCAATCCGCGAGCTGGCTCAGCATTCCACGCACCACCAGCCGGTGAAACGGCATGATGGTCGCCAGATAGATCCGGCCGAGCCGGTTGTTGGTCCGCACCAGCGTCGAGGCGACGACCCGCCGGGTATGTGCCTGGCCTTCGACATCGATCACGACGCGGAAGTCGAGATGGCTGTCGTCGAAGCCGGCGACGATCCGTTCCGGCGTTTCGCTGCGGACCGGGAAGATGCCAATGCTGTCGCCGCGATCGGGCCGGTTCGCCGCCGGCGTCTTGAGGCCGAACGGCGCCACGACGAGGTTGCGCAGCCGCATCAGCATGCCGATCCAGGCCGGGCCGTGTTCGATCATCCGGATCGCCGCGCTGCGGGCGTCGAGCGTCCGGCTGCCGATTCCGACGGCGTAGGCGTCGACGAAGTTCGCGCCGGGCAGCAGCGCGCCGGGATCGACGGTCGGCCGGATTTCCTGGACCTGCATCGCAAGCTCCTCGGTTTGCTCGCGTCGCGATGGCGCGCGGCCGCTCAGATCTTGACCACCATAAAGAAGATCGCCGCGACCAGCGGCACGGTGGCGACGATGCCCCAAACCAGCCAGCGCCGCGCGTCGCGCCAGTAACTTTCGGGAATCGGGCTGCCGTCGGCGAAGCCGCGCGCCGCCTTCGCCTGGCGGATCTGCAGCGGAATCAGGACGCCGAGCCACATCAGGCCGGACACCGCGAACAGGATCTGGCCGATCACCAGCCAGAACGAGGAGAACAGCGGGAGGCCCTTGTGGATCGCGGCGCCGTAGCCGCCGACCATCACCAGCACGATGCCGATCACCGTGAAGATGAAATCCGACACGGTGACGCCGCGCTGGGCATGGGCGACGATCTTCGGATCGCGCGTCATGTCCGAGAATGCCTTCCAGAACGCCGTGATGGTGACGTTGCCGACCAGCACGACCACGCCGACGACGTGGAGAAACTTGAGGACGTCGTAGATTTGGTCCGACAACATGCACTCCGGTCCGGGCCTGCCGGTCAGCGCCGCGCAACCGGGACGCGAGCGCGACGGACATGATCTGCTCGGGGTTTTCCGGGCGCTTGTCAAATCGACCTTCGTTGCGCGGCAGGATGGCGCGCAGCCGCCATCGCGTCTCGCTCGGCGCGCGGTGAAACCTTCGCGTCGGGAACAGTTGAGACGGCCGGGCAGAGTTGTTAGCGTGACTAAGCGCCTGAGTCGCGACGCCCACCGCGTTTCCTTTCCGCTCTATCCGGCGAGCTGCATGAGCAGACCTCAGCTTTTGCCCGAGTCTCCCAGCGAGCTGGAGATTGCCAGATTTCTGCGCCGATTTTCCGAGCTGATCGCCACCGGCCAGAGCGCCGGCTATCTACGCGAGGCGGCCGGGCTGATCGAACAGCAGGCCGATCGCATTCGCCAGACCGAAGATCAGCTTCAGCAACAGACGCGCGAAGCGGAGCAGAGCCGCGCGGCGACGCGTGAGGCCGAGGCGCAGGCACAGAGCCTGCGCGACGACGCTGCCCCGCAGCAGCGGGCGGTTGCGGCGCTGCAGGACAGGCTGGCGGCGGCCGAAACCGAATTCGCCGCCCATCGCGCACGCCTGCTGGAGCGGATCGTCCGGGCCGAGGGCCGTGTCGCCGAGGCCGATCGCGAACTCCGCCGGCTGCGCGGCCAACTTGCGCCGCTCGGCCGGAGCCATGCGGTGGTCGCGGTCGAGACGCTGCGGCTGCTGCGCGGGCAGTTCGATGCGCTGGCGCAGGACCTTCAGCGCGGCGGCGATCTGGTGTCCGGCGCGATGTGCCAGGTCGGCATCTGCGCGATCGACCAGACGCTGGCGGCGAGATCCACGCCACGCCCCGCTGCTGTCCGGGAGAGTGCTTGAGCACTGCCGTGCCGCAGCCGGGCCGGGCGGACGCGCGCGGCCACGGCGTTTCGCTGGCAGAGGCGACATCGACGTGGCTGCGGATCGCGCTGCTGTCGTGCGGCGGTCCGGCCGGCCAGATCGCCGTGATGCACCGCATCGTTGTCGACGAGAAGCGCTGGGTTTCGGAGCAGCGGTTTCTGCACGCGCTGAACTATTGCATGCTGCTGCCGGGCCCGGAAGCGCAGCAGCTCGCCACTTATCTCGGCTGGCTGATGCATGGCACCCGCGGCGGGCTGATTGCCGGCGGGTTGTTCATTCTGCCGGGCGTGATCGCCATCATGGCGCTCAGCGTCGTCTACATGTCGTTCGGCCAGCTCGGCATCGTCGCGGCGCTGTTCTTCGGCCTCAAGGCGGCGGTGCTGGCGATCGTGCTACAGGCGGTGGCCCGCGTCGGCGGCCGCGCGCTGAAGACCCACAGCATGCGGGCACTCGCTTTGCTGGCGCTGCTCGCCATCACGATCTTCGACGTGCCGTTTCCTCTGATCGTGCTAGGCGCGGGACTAATCGGCTGGCTCGGCCATCGCGGCGGCTGGCTGCCGGCGCAGGTCGCTGCGGCAGCCGAGGATGAGCTCGGCGCAACCGGCAGTTCGTCCGCGCAGGCGCTCCGCGTCGCGGCGGTGTGCCTGGTGCTGTGGCTGACGCCGGTGGCCGTGCTGCTGATCGCGCTCGGACCCGAGAACGTGTTCAGCCAGCTCGCGGTGTTCTTCTCCAAGATGGCGCTGGTGACGTTCGGCGGCGCCTATGCGGTGCTGGCCTATGTGGCGCAGCTCGCCGTCGATCACTACGGCTGGCTGCGGCCCGGCGAAATGCTCGATGGCCTCGGCATGGCGGAGACGACGCCGGGGCCGCTGATCATGGTGCTGCAATTCGTCGGCTATGTCGCGGCGTATCGGGCGCCTGGGATATTGCCGCCAATTGCGGCGGGCGTGCTCGGCGGGCTGCTCACCACCTGGGTCACCTTCGCGCCGTGCTTCCTCTGGATTTTCCTGGGCGCGCCCTACATCGAACGGCTGCGCGGCAACGCGGCGCTGACGGCGGCGCTTGCGGCCATCACCGCCGCGGTGGTCGGAGTGATGCTCAACCTGGCGCTGTGGTTCGCGCTGCACACCATCTTTCGCGAGGTGCGCAAGCTTCCGGTCGGCGCGCTGTCGCTGGATGTGCCGGTGCTTTCGAGCTTCAATCCGTGGGCTGCGCTGCTGGCCGCCGCCGCGATGGTGGCGGTGTTTCGCTTCAAGGCCGGCACCGCCGCGGTGCTGCTGCTGTGCGCGGCCATGGGTCTCGCGCTGCACCTTGCGGGGCTGGTCTGAGCTGCGCGTAAGGCCGGAACTTTCCGGCGGCCCCGGCTCTTGGATTTGCCTTTGCTGCGCCGACGCCGCGCACAAAACCGTGCGCGTCATTCCATATTGCGGTGCAGCAACTATATCAGCCTGTGCCTGCGGGCTGACCGATCAGGAGCTGCCGTGTCCCTCAAAAATACCATCGACTTCCTCGCCCATCTGCCAAAAATGAATGGATTCAGCGGCTTGGAGGGAATCGGCGGGGCCGCGGAAGCCGCCAGCCCGCTGACCGAAACGGCCGATTTCGGTGCAAATCCGGGCAATTTGCGGATGCTGTCGTTCATCCCTGAGGGGCTGTCGCAGCGCATTCCGCTCGTGGTCGTGCTGCATGGCTGCACCCAGACGGCGGCGGGCTACGATGTCGGTGCCGGATGGTCGGCCTTGGCGCAGCGTTACGGCTTCGGGCTGCTGATGCCGGAGCAGAAGCGCGCCAACAATCCGAACGCCTGCTTCAACTGGTTCGTGCCGGAGGACATCCATCGCGACCATGGCGAGGCCGGTTCGATCCGGCAGATGGTCGAGCATCTGACGCAGCACCACGATATCGACCGCGCGCGCATCTTCGTGACCGGCCTGTCGGCCGGCGGCGCAATGGCGGCCGTGATGCTGGCTACTTACCCTGACGTGTTCGCCGGCGGCGCGGTGATCGCCGGCCTGCCTTACGGCGTCGCCACTAATGTGCGGGCCGCATTGAAGGAGATGCGGCATCCGACGCATCTGCCCGCTCATCAGCTCGGCGATCTGGTGCGCAAGGCGTCGGCGCATCGCGGGCCGTGGCCGAAGCTGTCGGTGTGGCAGGGCACCGCCGACCGCACCGTCCATCCCGGCAATGCCGACGCGCTGATCGAGCAGTGGCTCGATCTGCACGGCCTGCCGGAGACGCCGATGGCGGAGCGCAAGGTCGACGGCTTTCCCCACAAGGTGTGGTGGAACTCAAGTGGCGAGCCGACGGTGGAGTCCTACACCATCACCGATATGGCACATGGTACGCCGCTCGGCCTCTCCAATGACGAGCCTTATGGTGTCGCGGGTCCGTATCTGCTCGATGCTGGAATTTCCTCGTCCTACCATATCGCCACGTTCTTCGGTCTCACCGGGCGCATTCATCAGCGCAAGGCCCTGACCAAGCCGGCAGCGAAACCCGAGCGCGAAGCCGCGACAGCGGAACCTCAGGCCGCCAAGGCGAAAGCCCGCAGTTCCGCCGGCGCGCGCGCCGGCCAAGGTCCGCGCGATCGTCGCGGCATCGATGTCAACGCGGTGATTACCCGCGCGCTTACGGCTGCGGGATTGATGAAGTAACGGCCAGCCGCGAGCCGGCGGGTTCCATGCGCCGGCTCAGGGTTGCGGCAGCGTCTGACGGTGTTAGGTTGCCGCAATCGCCGCGGCGAGATCCTCTCCTGACATATGCTGGACCCTCAATCATCGCTGATACCGGACTTTCTCGCCCGTGGTGGTGAAATGGGCGCGCTGACGCGCGCGCATGATTGGACGAGTTCCCCGCTCGGGCCTCCGCAGAATTGGCCGCAGGGGTTGCGCACGGCGCTGCGGATCGTCCTCAACACGCATCATCCGATGCTGGTGTGGTGGGGCCCGGATCAGCTGCAGTTCTACAACGACGCGTATCGCGAACTCATCGGGCCCGAGCGGCACCCACGCGCGCTCGGCCAGCCGGCCCGCGAATGCTGGCCGGAATTCTGGCATTCGCTAGCGCCGAAGATCGAGCAGATCATGGGCGGCGGCGAGCCGATCTGGCGCGAGAACGATCTGGTGCCGGTCATCCGCCACGGCCGGCTCGAAGATATCTACTGGACCTACGGATTCAGCCCGATCGATCAGGACGACCGCGTCGGCGGCGTGCTGGTGGTGTGCCGTGACGTCACCGGTGACGTGCTGGCCTCGCACGCACTGCGCGAACGCGAGGCCGAACTGGCGCGGGTTCAGCAGATCGGCCGGATCGGTGGCCTCGAAGTCGATCTGCGCTCCGGTTTCCGCAACCGGCGCTCGCCCGAATATCTGCTGGTCCACGGCTTGCCGCCGGATGCCACGCACGAAACCCACGAAGACTGGGTGCGGCGGATTCATCCTGAGGATCGCGAGGCGACCGAGCAGCAATTCGTCGAGGCGGTGAAGGGGACTACGCGGGACTACACGGCGCGCTATCGCATCATTCGCCCGAGCGATGGCGAGACGCGCTGGATCTCGGTGCGGTCGGTGATCGAGCGCAGCGACGACGGCACGCCGCTGCGGCTGGTCGGCGCGCATATCGACGTCACCGAACAGGTCGAGGCCGAGCAGCGGCTGCAGGCCAGCGAGGAAGCGGCGCATCGGCTGGCCGATCAGCTCGCGCAGCTCAACACCACGCTGGAGCAGCGTGTGCAGGAGAAGACGCGCGAGCGCGACCGGATCTGGAATGTCTCGCAGGATCTGCTGCTGGTCGCGGGACGCGACGGCGTATGGCGCACCGTCAATCCGGCCTGGACCCAGACGCTCGGCTGGAGCGCCGCCGAACTACTCGACAACACGTCGGACTGGCTGGAGCACCCGGCCGACGGCGGCGTGACGCGGCTGCATTTCGCGCGGCTCTCCGCCGGTCCGGGCACGGTCCGGTTCGAAAGCCGCATTCGCCATCAGGACGGCAGCTATCGCTGGCTGTCCTGGACCGGCGTGTCCGACGCCGAGGCGATCTATGCGGTGGCGCGCGACGTCACCGCGGAAAAAGCCGCAGCCGAACGGCTGAAGCTTGCCGAGGAGGCGCTCCGTCAATCGCAGAAAATGGAGGCGGTCGGCCAGCTCACCGGCGGCATCGCGCACGACTTCAACAATCTACTGACCGGCATCGTCGGTTCGCTCGACCTGATGCAGACCCGGCTGGACCAGGGCCGGCTCGACAATCTCAGCCGTTACATCGGCGTGGCGATGACGTCCGCCAATCGCGCTGCGGCGCTGACGCACCGGCTGCTCGCCTTCGCCCGTCGCCAGCCGCTGGTGCCGAGGCCGGTCGACGTCAATCAACTCGTGGTCTCCCTGGAAGATCTGCTGCGGCGAACCATCGGCGAGGCGATCGATCTGTCGATCAGGTCGGCGCCGGATCTGTGGCTCACGCTGTGCGATCCCAACCAGCTCGAAAGCGCGCTGCTCAATCTCGCCATCAACGCGCGCGACGCGATGCCGGACGGCGGGCGGCTGACGGTGTCAACGCACAACGCCAGCTTCGATGCCGCCGAGATGCCGGCGCTGGTGCCGGGCGACTATGTCTGCCTCACGGTGTCGGACACCGGGACCGGGATGAGCGAAGAGATTGCGGCACGCGCGTTCGATCCGTTCTTTACGACCAAGCCGCTCGGGCAGGGTACCGGGCTCGGGCTGTCGATGATCTACGGCTTTGCCCAGCAGTCGCACGGCCATGCCGGCATCGTCAGCCGGCTTGGGGAAGGCACGTCGGTGACGTTGTATCTGCCGCGCGAATACAGTGATGCGGCTTCTGGCGACGATGCGGCGGCACGGGCACACGAGCCCGAGGCGCACGGCGAGACCGTGCTGGTGATCGAGGATGAAGCGGTGGTGCGCGGCGTGGTCGTCGAGATGCTGCGCGATCACGGCTACAACGTACGCGAAGCGATCGACGGCCCGTCGGGACTGGCGATGTTGCAAAAAGGCGGGCCGGTCGATCTGCTGCTGTCGGATATCGGTCTGCCCGGCCTCAACGGCCGTCAGCTCGCCGACCAGGCGCGCCTCACGCGGCCCGATCTCAAAGTCGTGCTGATGACCGGCTACGCCGAAAGCGCGGCGATGACCGAGGGCATCGCCGAGGCCGGCATGGAGCTGATCACCAAGCCGTTCGAGCTCGGCGATCTGGCGGCGCGCATCCGCGCACTGCTGGCGAAGTAGTTCCTCTCTGAACGTCGGTTCATCCCGGCAAATTTCCGTGTAGTTGCGTGTTGGGCGGCCGGAACTGAATTCGGTACGGTGACTTGTCATGCGCATTCCCGAACACGGAGACGAATGATGAAACGCTTTATCGGAACTGCCGCGGTGATCCTGGCGCTCGCTGCCCCCGCCGTTGCCAATGCTCAGGGTGTCCCCGGGGGCGTCGAGCGCGGCGCACGTGAAGGCGAACGCGCAGCCGGCCCGCTGGGCGCGGTGGTAGGTGGCACCATCGGTGGCGTCGTCGGCGGCGTCAGCGGCATTCTGGGCGTCGATGATCGTCCGCGCTTCCACTCCTATGTGGTCGAACAGCGCCGTCCGTCCTACACGTATCGCGACGAGCTGCGCGTCGGCGCCGTCCTGCCGGCTGAAGGCGTGACCTACTACGAAGTGCCGGACCGCTTCTCCGCCGCGCGTGAGTATCGCTACACGGTGGTGAACGGCCGCACGGTTCTGGTCGAGCCGCGCACCCATCGCGTGGTCGAGATCATCGACTAATCATTCCGGTACGGGATGACAAAACAGGCGGGTCGCTTAGCGGCCCGCCTGTTGGTCTATTCCGGATTGATCGTGAGAACGGGTCAGGTCAGGAACGGATTGGTCTGGCGCTCCTGGCCGATACTCGATCCTGGCCCGTGGCCGCAGATGAAGCCGACGTCGTCGCCGAGCGGCAGCAGCTTGTCGGTAATCGAGGCGAGCAGCGTCGCATGATTGCCGCCGGGCAGATCAGTGCGGCCGACCGAGCCGGCGAACAGCACGTCGCCGACCAGCGCGAACCGCATCGCCTCGTTGAAGAACACCACGCTGCCCGGCGAATGGCCGGGGCAATGCAGCACCTGAAATTTCAGCTCGCCGACCTCGACGCTGTCGCCCTGATCGAGCCAGCGGTCGGTGGTGACGTCGCGGACGCCGTCGATGCCGAAACTGCGGCCGCTGTTGACGACGTTCTCCAGCAGAAACTGATCGTCGCGATGCGGTCCGATAATCTGCACCTTGAGCGCATCGCGCAGATCGGCGGCGCCGCCGACGTGGTCGATATGGCCGTGCGTCAGCCAGATCGCCTCGACGCTGACGCCGACCTTCTCGATCGCGGCGAGAATCTCCGGCACGTCACCGCCGGGGTCGACGACCACCGCCTTGCGGGTGGCTTCGCACCACAGCAGCGTGCAGTTCTGCTGGAACGGCGTAACGGGGATAATGGTGGCGCCGGCTTTGGCTTTGGTCTGTGTCTCGGTCATGAAGTGAGAATGCCCTGCCGATGTGACCAAGTCAAAACGGGCGGATCTCAAGCGCCGCGCGGCCACGACAACACCGGCCAGCGCCCGCTAACGCGGGCGACCCAGTATTCCAGTGTGCTGGTTGCCTGGGCAATGCGCAGCTTCGAGTGCTCTGGAATACTGGGCCCTCCGCTTTCGCGGAGGGTGACGGCTGCGGGTGGGGCGGACGCTGTGCCCTACCGGTGTGAGCTATCGCTTCTGCCGCTTCAACTCGGCTGCTGCCGAAACTTGGCTACAGCTTCGACTCGACTACCGCTTCAACTGCACCTTCAGCGTCGCCTCAACTTCGCGATCGAACGAAGAGGCCTGCTTCGGCTGCTTGTCGCGATGGTTGCGCAAATAGTCGTCGCGTTGCTTGACCAGCGCGGCGAGTTTGGCGTTGAGCGACTGGCGTTTGCTGATCTGGGCGTCGATCTGAACTGCGCGCTGCTCGGCGGGGAGCGCGCGCAGGCTGGCGGGCAGGTCCGCGTCCTTGACGTCGCCGAGCTTCTGCCGGCCGGCCGCAATGTCGCCGACGAGATCGCCGCCGCCTGTGACGGCTTCGGACGACGTGGCGGCGCGCTTGTTGAGGTAGCTGGCCATGTCGGAGGCGGCCGCCGGTGCTGCGGCGGCGACTTCGGATAACTGCCGCATCTTGTTTTCGGTCCGCTTCTGCAGCGGTGCAGGGCCGTAGGGAATCACGGTGCCGTTGATTTCCTTCTGCAGGATGATGATGTCGTCGTCATAGGGCGTCTGGATGATCACCACCTGACCGCCGTCCTGCGGGATCGGGATGTAGCGGCCGCGGCCGCCTTCGGCGATCTCGTGCCAGACCCGCTCGGTATCCTCTGCGCTTCCAGCCTGCACAGCGTTGACGATGATGTCTTTCTGACGCGCTACCGCGAGCGTGGTCGGGTATTTGGTGTCCTGCGCGTAGTCCATGTGCGGCGGCGCGTCGCCGACCAGGAAGACGATGCGGCGGGTGTCGCTGCCGCTGGTCCATTTCAGCTTGTTGACCGCGACGTCGAGCGCTTCGTTGACGCTCTCCGGCCAGTCGCCGCCGCCGCGCGCCTGCAGTTCGAGCAGCCGGGCGTAGAGGTCCTGGATGTCGGCGGTGAGTTCGACGCTGCGCGTGACGTAGTCGTCGCCGATGTCGCGATAGGCGACCAGTCCCATGCGGATGTCGGCGTCCGGATTGCTGTCGACGATCGCGGTGGCGATCGACCAGATCTTGCGCTTGGCGCCCTCGATCAGGCCGCTCATCGAGCCGGTGGTGTCGAGCACGAAGGCGACTTCGACCGCCGGCTTGGCGTATGCGGCCGATGAAAAGCCGAAGGGCGCGGCGAGCGCCGCCAGGGTCAGCGCCCGGAACAGGGTGATGCGGTTCATCTTGATGGTCTCCAACTGCCCCCGCAGCCATGCCTGATGCATCGCTGCGCGGCGCGCGGCGATGGCGCGGTTCCGTCATGCTCCGCTTGGGAGCCGGCATCGGAATCGGCTAGACTTCGTCGCGATGAACACGAATGCCGTTCACTTGGTTGTGCCGCCCGATTTGCGGCAGTCGGAAACCGCGCTGCAGATCGCGCGCGGCACCACGCGGCTGCTGCGCTCGCTCGGCTTCGCCTGCGTCAGCGAATTGCCGCTGCCGTCGGGCCGGCGCGCCGATCTCGTGGCGCTGAACGAGCGCGGCGAGATCTGGATCGTCGAGATCAAGTCCTCGCTGGCGGATCTCCGCGCCGACCAGAAATGGCCGGAGTACCGGGCGCATTGCGACCGGCTGTTCTTCGCCTTCACCCAGGATCTGCCGTGCGAGATTTTTCCGGGCGACACCGGTCTGATCGTCGCCGACGGCTACGGCGCCCATCTGCATTGCGAAGCCCCCGAGCACAAACTCCCGGCCCCGACCCGCAAACTGATGATGCTGCGCTTCGCGCTGGCCGCCGCCGGACGGCTGAATCGGCTGAGCGATCCGCAAGGGGTTGGCGAAGGTTGGTGGTAGCGCGCTTAGTCGTGTGCCGACGGCGCTGTGCGGGACGCGACTAAACCACTTCCACGTTCGTCATTCCGGGGCGCGCGAAGCGCGAGCCCGGAATCCATAACCCCTGGAGTCAGTGATTAGTAAAAGCCGTCCGACGCTGTGCGCTCTCGCGCGCACGGGGCGTATGGATTCCGGGCTCGCTTGCTGCGCAAGCGCCCCGGAATGACGACCGAGAGGTTGATGAATCGCAGCAAGCAGCTGAATCGGGTCCGCGCCTCGCTTCGTCGCGCCTCGCCTCAGCGCGGCGCGCGCTTTGCCAAAATCCGCTGCAGGGTGCGGCGGTGCATGTTGAGGCGGCGGGCGGTTTCGGAGACGTTGCGGTTGCACATCTCGTAAATGCGCTGGATGTGCTCCCAGCGCACGCGGTCGGCCGACATCGGGTTGTTGGGCAGTTCGGACTTCTCGTTGCCGCTCGCCAGCAGCGCCGCGACGACGTCGTCGGCATCCGCCGGCTTCGACAGATAGTCGACCGCGCCCATCTTTACCGCGGTCACGGCGGTGGCAATGTTGCCATAGCCGGTGAGCACGATGGCGCGCGCGTCCGGACGCTCCTTCTTCAGCGCGGACACCACGTCGAGACCGTTGCCGTCGCCGAGCCGGAGATCGACCACCGCGAAGGCCGGCGCCTGCTTGCCGATCTGCGCCAGACCGCTGGAAACGCTGTCGCAAGACGTGACGGCGAAGCCGCGGGTCTCCATCGCGCGCGACAGGCGCTCAAGGAACGGCTTGTCGTCCTCCACGATCAGCAGCGAGCGATCGGCGTGGTCGTTCAGTTCGGGGATGGCGTTCACGGCGCGGGGTCTCCTGAGCGTCAATCCAAAAGATATGGCGACAGGGTGCGACAATGCCAAGGCCCGGCCGGCCCCGGGGCCCTGCGACCGGACCGCGCGCCCCCGGTCAAGACTCTGCGATTGCAGCGCTTTCGGTATTCTCGAAGCGGCCCCGCGGCCACGTCAGCTGGACCACGGCGCCGTGGTCGGGAAACAGCTTGTTGCGGAACGACACCTTGGCGCCGGTGCGCTCCAGCAGCGTGCGGGCGATGAACACGCCGAGGCCGAGGCCGGCGCGGTCGGTCTGGCCGTCGTCGTCGGGGTGCCGGCGCCGCGACAGATACGGCTCGCCGATCCGCTTCAACAGGTCCGGCTTGATGCCCGGGCCGTCGTCGGAGATCATGATCTGGACGGTCTCGGCATTCCACCAGGCGTTCACCTCGACCGTCTCGCGAGCGAAATCGACGGCGTTTTCCAAGATGTTGCCGATGCCGTAGAGGATCGCCGGGTTGCGCATCACCACCGGCTCGCTGACGCCGGAGACCGCCACCCGGATCTTGATGGTGACGCCGAAATCGCGGTGCGGCGCCACCGCCTCTTCGAGCAAGGTGGACAACGGCATCTTGTCGAATGGCGCCCCGGCTGCGTTGAGATGCGAGATCTTGGCGAGAATCTCGCGGCAGCGCTGCGCCTGTTCGCGCAGCGTGCGCAGGTCGCCGACCATCTCGGGCGGCGCAGATTTTTCCAGTTCGCGCGAGATCAGGAAGATGGTCGAGAGCGGCGTGCCGAGCTCGTGTGCGGCGGCGGCGGCCAGCCCGTCGATCTGGGTGAGATGCTGCTCGCGTTCCAGTACCAGCTCGGTCGCCGACAGCGCGTCGGCGAGCTTGCGCGCCTCCTCGGTGACCTGGAAGGTGTAGACGCTGGTGACGCCGATCGCGAGCAGGATCGAGAGCCAGACGCCGATCAGATAGATCTCCGGCAGTTGCACGGCCTCGTCGCCGGCCCAGGGCAGCGGCTGGTGGGTGTAGCCGAGCAATGCCGCGCAACCGGCGGCGAAAATGCCGAGCGAGATCGTCATCCGGGTCGGCAGCGCGGTGGCGGCGATCAGGACGGGACCGAGGAACAGGAACGAGAACGGGTTCTGCAGGCCGCCGGTGAAGTAGAGCAGGCCGGCGAGTTCGGCGATGTTCAGCGCCAGCAGCAGCGCCGCATAAATCGGCTCCATCCGCTGCATCGGATTGAACGCGATCTGCAGCCCGAGGCTGACGACCGCCGAGCCGCCGATGATGGCGAGGCAGGGCAGCACAGCGAAGTCGAATTCGAGCCCCTGCGCGACGATGAAGATCGCCGACAGCTGGCCCAGCGCCGCCAGCCAGCGCAGCCGCAGGATGGTGTCGAGCCGGACATGGCGGCGGGGATGGCGGAAATCGGCGGAGATCAGATCATCGGACATGCGCCGGACACTACAAGCCGCGCCGGACGTTCACAATTCGCGCCGTGGTCGCGGCGCCGGGGCCCGCGGCTTGCGCCGAGCCGCGCCGCCGGTCAAAAGGCCCGTGTCATGACGATCGAGAGCACATCCCGGCCTGCGGCGCCGGCCGACACCGCGGCGATCGAGGTCGCGGATCTGGTCAAGGTCTACAAGGCGACGCGCGCCGTGGACGGCGTGTCGTTCCGCGTTCCCCGCGGCAGCATCACCGGCCTGCTCGGCGGCAACGGCGCCGGCAAGACCACCACGATCGCGATGATCATGGGGCTGGTGCAGCCGACCGCCGGAAGGATCCGCGTGCTCGGCCGGACCATGCCGGAGCAGCGCGCCGAGGTGCTGGGGCGGATCAATTTCGAAAGTCCCTACGTCGACATGCCGTCCCGGCTGACGGTGCGGCAGAATCTCAGCGTGTTCGGACGGCTCTATGACGTGCCCGATCTGCGTGGCCGGATCGCCGAGCTGGCCTCCGATCTCGACCTGACAGAGTTTCTCGACCGGCCGAGCGGCAAGCTGTCGGCCGGTCAGAAGACCCGCGTCGCGCTCGCAAAGGCGCTCATCAACCGTCCGGAGCTGCTGCTGCTCGACGAGCCGACCGCGTCGCTCGATCCGGATACGGCGGACTGGATTCGCGGCCATCTCGAAACCTATCGCAAGGCCCGCGGCGCCTCGATCCTGCTCGCCTCGCACAACATGCTCGAGGTCGAGCGGCTGTGCGACCGCGTGGTGATCATGAAGCGCGGCCGGATCGAGGACGACGACACGCCGGCCGCCATCATGGCGCGCTACAACCGCGCGACGCTCGAAGACGTATTTCTCGACGTCGCGCGCGGCCGTGACCGCGGCGACGCGTGAGGAGGGCAGCATGCGATCGCTGATCAGCAGCCTCGAACTCGGCCAGGGCATCGCCTGGCATCGCATCGCCGCCATGGTGCTGCGCTATTGGTATCTGCTGCTGTCGTCGTGGCCGCGACTGCTCGAACTTGTGTACTGGCCGGCGCTGCAGATCATCACCTGGGGTTTCCTGCAGAGCTACATCGCCGAGAACGCCGGGTTCTTCGCCCGTGCCGGCGGCACGCTGATCGGCGCGGTGATCCTGTGGGACATCCTGTTCCGCGGCCAGCTCGGCTTCTCGATCTCGTTCCTCGAAGAGATGTGGGCGCGCAATCTCGGCAACCTGATGATGAGCCCGCTGAAGCCGATCGAGTTTCTGATCTCGCTGATGATCATGAGCCTGATCCGGCTGGCGATCGGCATCGTGCCGATGACGCTGCTGGCGATGATCTTCTTCGACTTCAACCTGCTGGGCTTCGGGCTGCCGCTGATCGCGTTCTTCTGCAACCTGATCTTCACCTCTTGGGCGCTCGGCATCTTCGTGTCCGGCCTGGTGCTGCGCAACGGCCTCGGCGCCGAGAGCATCGTCTGGTCGCTGATGTTCGGGATCATGCCGCTGGCCTGCGTGTACTATCCGGTGTCGGTGCTGCCGCACTGGCTGCAACTCATCGCCTGGGCGCTGCCGCCGACCTACGTGTTCGAGGGGATGCGGGCGCTGCTGATGCAGCATCACTTCCGGGCCGACCTGATGCTGTGGGCGCTGGGGCTCAACGCCGTGCTGTTCGCCGCCTCCTTCGTGAGCTTTCTGGTGATGCTGAACAGTGCACGCCGCCACGGATCGTTAATTCAAAGCGGCGAATAGGCCGTTTCCGGACAGCATTCGGCCCCGCTCTGTGCTCATATTTCGATCTTGTGATTGACGCCCCCCGGCCCAGCGGCCACTATGCTGCGGCGCGAGAAGAGCCCGAGGGACAGATACTATGCCAGTGATTGGTGAATTTGGCCGCCCGCCGGAGATGCCGGCCGAAGTCAGCCCGGCGATGACCACGCCGATGTACTGGTTCTACGAACTCGCCCACGCGTCGCTCAATCCGGCGCGGGCGATGTCGGATGCCACCAAGCTGGCGCTGAAGAATCCGCTGAATCCCTGGAGTCACACTGATTTCGGCAAGCAGATCGCGGCAGCCTGCGAAGTGTTCGAACGCACCACGCGGCGCTACGGCAAGCCGGAATGGGGCCTCGACACCACCGAAGTCAACGGCATGCGCGTGCCGATCGAAATTCACAGCGTCTGGGAAAAGCCGTTTTGCCGGTTGCTGTATTTTGAACGCAAGCTGGAACACCCGCTGCGCCATCCGCATCCGCGGGTGCTGATCGTCGCGCCGATGTCGGGGCACTACGCGACGCTGCTGCGCGGCACCGTCGAGGCTTTCCTGCCGACCCATGAAGTCTACATCACAGACTGGTCGGATGCCCGGATGGTGCCGGTCGCGGCCGGCCGCTTCGACCTCGACGATTACGTCGATTATGTCATCGAGATGCTGCAGGTGCTGGGCGGCAACGTTCACGTCGTTGCGGTGTGTCAGCCCTCGGTGCCGGTGCTGAGCGCGGTGTCGGTGATGGAGGCCAACCAGGATCCGTTCGTGCCGCTGTCGATGACGCTGATGGGCGGCCCGATCGACACCCGCCGCAACCCCACCGCGGTCAACAACCTCGCGGCCGAGAAGGGCATCGACTGGTTCCGCAGCCACGTCATCACCAAGGTGCCGTTCCCTCATCCTGGCTTCATGCGCGACGTCTATCCGGGCTTCCTGCAGCTCAACGGCTTCATCAGCATGAACCTCGACCGCCATGTCGACGCGCACAAGAACCTGTTCAATCATCTGGTCCAGGGCGACGGCGATCTCGCCGACAAGCATCGCGAGTTCTACGACGAATATCTGGCCGTGATGGACCTCACCGCGGAGTTCTACCTGCAGACCGTCGATCAGGTGTTCGTCAAGCACGCGCTGCCGAAAGGCGAGATGATGCATCGTGGCAAGTTGGTCGAGCCGTCGAAGATCACGCGCGTCGCGCTGATGACGGTCGAAGGTGAAAAGGACGATATCTCCGGACTGGGGCAGACCGAAGCCACGCACACGCTGTGTAGTTCGATCCCGGACGATCGCCGTGTGCACTACGTGCAGAAGGGCGTCGGCCACTACGGCGTCTTCAACGGCTCCCGGTTCCGTTCTGAAATCGTGCCGCGCATTTCCGACTTCATGGTGTCGGCTGCTAATGGCGCGCGTGCGAGCGCTGCGGAGTAATCAGTTGGCGATCAGCTGCGCGATGGCTGTGGATAGGTCTCGCGAGCTTCGCGTTTTATGGAGCCGAATCAAAACGAAGCGTGATTAGTTCGGTGTTAGTGTGCTTGGGGGAATCCGGATTCACCGGGTTCCCAATGAGTGAGGACTGAGTCACGATTCAGGTCAGGTATTTGAATCGAAATTCGCTGAAAATTCGAGTTCCGAGGCCCATTTTGTAGGGGGCTGGTCAAGCCGAAACCCCTTATATTGGGCAAATGATTTGTTTTTGCGCCGAGCGCTTCCATTGGTGGCGGATATGGCAGAGTCCAGGCGACCCTTCGTTGTCCGGATCTGCAGAAATGGCCTTCCGCGCATTGCTCTATCGGCGGCCCACCGAGCCGTCGACCATCGCCGTCCGTCACGGCTCCCAGTTCTTCGCTGTTCGCATCAGGCGCCATCGCCGCGCCAGACGCTATACGCTGCGTATTCATCCGAGTGACCGCGAAGCGATCCTGACGATGCCGCCGCGCGGCACGCTCGCCGACGCCAAGGATTTCGCGCAGCGTCACGGCGCATGGATCGCCGCGCGTCTCGGACGCCTGCCGAAGGCAGCGCCGTTCCAGCCGGGCACGCTGGTGCCGCTCCGCGGCCACGACCACAAGATCGTGCATCGCGCCGGCCGCGGCACGGTGTGGACGGAAGTGCGCGAGTCCGGCGAACGGATCATCTGCGTCGCGGGCGAGGCCGAGCATATCGACCGCCGCGTCCACGACTTCCTCAAGCGCGAGGCGCGCAAGGATCTGCAGAAGGCTTGCGATCACTATGCGCCGGCACTCGGCGTCAAGGTTGCCAGGCTGTCGATCCGCGATCAGTCGAGCCGCTGGGGCTCGTGCACCTCGGCCGGCTCACTGTCGTTCTCGTGGCGGCTGATCCTGGCGCCGTCCTACGTGCTGGATTATCTCGCCGCGCACGAAGTCGCGCATCTCGTCGAGATGAATCACTCGCCGCGATTCTGGCGAGTCGTCGGCAAGGTCTGCCCGCAAATGGAGCGCGCCAAGACCTGGCTCGACACCCACGGCAACGACCTGCACCGCTACGGCATCAGCGATTGAGGCGTGCTGGACGCGGGCTTTGTGCTCGCGTCGCCCTCACCCTAGCCCTCTCCCGCAGCGGGAGAGGAGTTCGCAGTTGTCGGGGTGAGCAACTGCCATCACGGCGAAGCATAACCAGGGGCAGGGCGGCTACCTCATCACCCCCCGTTATCGCCCGCGAAAGCGGGCGACCCAGTATGGCAGAGCGCCTGTGTTGCGCTCAGCGATAACCGCGTATTCCCTGGAATACTGGATCCTCCGCCTTCGCGGAGGATGACGGTTGATAGCGAGGCACCGACTGGACCTAAGCTGATCAGCGCAGCTTCGCTCGCATCATCGGCACGGAGCGATCACCGTCCGAACAGCCGATCCATCAGCCAGCCATCGAGCCCCGCATCCGCCTCAGGCCGCACGTTCGCGCGCGTCGGCGGCGGCATGCGGCTGGCGCCTTGCGGTGGGGGCATGTTGGTGACTTGGGTCTCGCCGCGAGGACCGGCCTGGGCAATCGTGCCGCCGCCTGCCGGCACGGCGCCGCCCGTCAGGAAGCCGCCGATCGCCCCGCCGATGCCGGAGCTGGTGGGCGCCGCGGGGCCGCTTGCCACTAGGCTGCCGCCGTTCCAACCGCCGGGCAGTGGCTGCGGGGCTGTGCCTTTGAGCGCCTCGCGCATGAAGCGGGTCCAGACGTCGACCGGCAGGCCTCCGCCTGTCGCTTTCTTGGTCGGCGAGTTGTCGTCGTTACCGAGCCAGACGCCGGTGACCAGCGTGCCGGTGTAGCCGATGAACCAGGCGTCGCGGAAATCCTGGCTGGTGCCGGTCTTGCCCGCTGCGCTCCAGCCCGGCAGGTCGGCTTTCTTCGCGGTGCCCGATTGCAGTGTCTCCTGCATCATCGCGTTCATCATGCCGACCGCTCGGGGATCGACGATGCGGGCCGGCGGATCGCTCGACCGCGCATACACCACCTTGCCTTGCGCGGTGCGGATGCGGGTCACGACATGCGGCGAGGCCATCAGGCCGCCGTTGGCGAAGGTCGCGTAGGCGCCGACCAGTTCCAGCACCGACACCTCGGAGGTGCCGAGCGCGATCGACGGATTGGCGTCGAGCTTGGAGGCGATGCCGAGCCGGTGCGCGGTGCGCACCACGTTCTTCGGCCCGACCTCGAGGCCGAGCCGCACCGCCACGGTGTTCAGCGACATCGACAGCGCCTGGGTCAGCGTGACTGCGCCGAAATATTCGTGGGTGTAGTTCTCCGGTTTCCAGCCCTTGAGGTCGAGCGGCGCGTCCTGCCGGATCGTGTCCGGCGTCAGTCCGGCTTCGACCGCGGTCAGATACACGAACGGCTTGAACGCCGAGCCGGGCTGGCGCTTGGCGGTGACGGCGCGATTGAACTGGCTGTCGGCGTAGTTGCGGCCGCCGATCATGGCGCGCACCGCGCCGTCCGGCGTCATCGCCACCAGCGCGCCCTGGCTCACCTTGAACTTCACGCTCTTGGCGGCGAGTTCGTCGATGATCGCGGCTTCCGCCTCGGATTGCAGCTTGGGGTCGATCGAGGTCTCGACCACGACCGACTGATCGATCTGGCCGATCAGGTCGTCGAGCACCTCGGTGATCCAGTCGGCGACGTAGTTGATGGTGCCGGCGCCCGTCGGTTTCACCGTGTAGACCGGATTGGCGATCGCTGTTCTGGCCTGCTTGTCGGTGATGAAGTCGGCGTCGGCCATCGCGGCCAGCACGATCTGGGCGCGCTTCTCGGCGCCTTCCGGATTGCGGTTCGGCGCCAGCCGCGACGGCGATTTGACGAGGCCGGCCAGCATTGCGGCCTCGACCAGCGAGACATCCTTGGCCGACTTGCCGAAATACTTCTGGGCCGCCGCCTCGACGCCGTAGGCGCCGGAGCCGAAATAGACCCGGTTGAGATACAGTTCGAGGATCTCGTTCTTGGAGTGCTTACGCTCGAGCCACAGCGCCAGCTCGACCTCCTGCAGCTTGCGCGTCAGCGTACGGTCCTGGGTCAGGAATAGGTTCTTGGCGAGCTGCTGGGTCAGCGTGGAGCCGCCCTGGGACACGCCCCGGTGCAGCACGTTGGCGACCGCGGCGCGGGCGATGCCGACCGGATCGACGCCGAAATGCTGATAGAACCGCCGGTCCTCGATGGCGATGAACGCCTTCGGCAGATATGGCGGCAGATCCTTCAGCGAAACATTGGTCCCGGCCATCTCGCCGCGCACCGCGAGCTGGGTGCCGTCGGCGCCGACGATGGTGATGGTCGGCGGGCGCTTTGGAATCTCCAGTGACTGGATCGGCGGCAGATGCGCGCCGACCCAGACCAGCACGCCGACCACGGCGAGCACGCCCCAGATGCCCGCGACGGCGGTCCAGTACACGGTGCCGGTGACGAAGCGGCGGAAACCGCCCTTGCGGCGCGATTTGGGTTTCGGCTTGCCGCGGCCGCCGCTGGATTTTGCAGGCGCTTTGGACTTCTTGGGCATATCGTCGTCGGCTGCGCTCACTCGATCCTGCGGACTGAGGCGCAGGCCACCCAGCGACTCGGCAAAGCCGCCGAATGTCGGCTCTCGCCGTTCGCCGGCTTTCTTTTTGCCCAACGCCATACGCTACGCCCACGCCGACCTACCGGCGCACCTTAGCGGCCCGGGTTTAAGGCCCGGTAAAGCCATGGTTAAAGCCGGGTTCCATCCTGGCCGCGATCGTGCGCCGCGCGGCTTTGAGCCATCTCAAGCGGTGTCCGGCGACGCCTGCTTTAGATCGCGGCCTGCATAGTCACGACGAAAGCGAGCAATGACCCGGGTGCTGAAGACCGCCGAGGAAATCGAACATCTGTTGCTGGCCGACGTCCGCCAGCAGCGGCATTGCGACAAGGTCCAGGCCATCCGCATCGACCGCTGCCAGCCGGACGACGACAACAACCGCGCCAACTGGAAGGTGGTGTCGGTCGATCCCGGCTCGGCCAGCCGCGAATTCGCCGGCGCGGCCGTCATGATCGCGATGGACCGATTGCAGCGCGAGGTCAGCATGATTCCGTGGGAGTGATCCGGAAGCTCCGCATCCTCGGGCTGCCGCTGCGTTCCGCCCGTCCGGGCTCAGTGATAATCGCGGCGGGGCGGGGCAATGCCCATTTCGCCCATCAGCCAGCTCTTCATCTTGGCGCGGCTGGCGAAGCGTTTCGCTTCCAGGAGCAGTTCCTCGCGCTCGTCGCCCTCGGGCGTCAAGGCCGCCTCGATGTATTTGGCGACGGCGAGCTCCTCGAGCTGTTCGACGGTGAAGTAGCGGTTGGATTCTGCTTTCATCGTTCTATCGCCGCGACGTGCGGCGCTCCCGAACTCGCTCGCATGCTGTGGCCATCGCCACGGCCGGCATTCGACGACGATTCGAGAGTGGTGTCTGTCGCGTTTTGAACGACGCGGGTTCGCCGCAAGTCGTACACGCCGCCAAACGGACGACTGAGTTACCGATTAGTTGTCCGACGGCGCCGCTGTCCTGTGCAAACTACTTGGGTTTGATCGTGTCGGAGGTGTTCCGGCGCGCCGCGTGCAACAGCGCGCCGGAGAAGCCGCCTTACATCGCGGCGTCGTCCTCGATGATCGGGCCGAACAGTTCCCAGCGCTCGCCGTTGAACTTCATCATCCGCAGCTGTTTGTTGACGCGGAAATCGGTCGGCGAGGTATTCACCGACATGCCCGGCAGCGACAGGTCGCCGACGACGTTCTTCAGGTTGGCGGCCTGCTTCATGACGTTCTCGCGGGTGAGATTGTCGCCGCATTGCTTGAGGATCGTGATCAGCAGCTCCGCAGTGCTGTAGCCGTAGCTGTTGACGGTGTTGAGCTTGTCACCCTCCGGATAGTACTTGTCCATGAAAGCGAAATACTTCTTCACGCCTTCGTCGTTGGCCCATTGCGGATCGGCAGGGTCCTTGCCGTAATTCACGCTGATGATGCCCTTGGAGATGTCGAGGCCGGCCGGCTTCAGCGTCGCCGACACCGGGCTGGCATTGATGTCGAGGATATGGACCGGATTCCAGCCGAGGTCGGCGACTTTCTTGATCGCCTGCGCGGCGAAGCGCGGCGTCGAGGCGTCGTACAGCAGCGTGGCGCCGGCTGCTTTCAACTTGACGATCTGCGAATCGACGGTCGGGTCGGTGAGTTCGTAGGACGCTTCGGCGACGATCATCTTGTCGGCCTTGTCGCCGAGCGCTGCGCGCAGGCCGGTGACATAGTCGCGGCCGAGATCGTCGTTCTGGAACAGGATGCCGATCTTGGCGTCCGGATGGTTCTGCAGAATGTAGCGGCCGTAGATGCGGCCTTCGGTCTGGTAGTTGGGGTTGAAGCCCATCGTCCAGGGGAAATTCTTCGGATCGGTGAACCGCGTCGCGCCAGTGGCCGCAAGCAGTTGCGGCACCTTCTTGGCGTTGAGATATTTCTGCACGGCGGCGTTGGACGGCGTGCCGATGATCTGGAAGGTGAGCAGCACTTCGTCGCTTTCGACCAGCTTGCGGACCTGCTCGACGGCCTTGGGCGGCGAATACGCGTCGTCGTACTGGATCAGGTTGATCTTGCGGCCGTTGATGCCGCCCTGATCGTTGATCATCCGCATATAGGCGGCCTGGGTCTTGCCGATGCCGGCGTAGGCAGACGCCGGCCCGGAGAACGGCACCGTCTGGCCGATCTTGATTTCAGTGTCGGTGGCTCCCGGATCGTATTTCTTCTGCGCCGCAGCAGGTGCGGCGGTCAGCACAGCGGTCGCAAGAGCCGCTACGGCGGCCCGATACAGGCTTTTCATCGCTGGTCTACTCCCTATGGCCTTATGACCGGCGGCGTTTTGTCTGCCGCCGTTATCAGGGAGTGTGGATCAGCACCTGGAGTCTGGCAATGGCGACACGAGGATCGGTTTCAATTTGCCGCGCTGTGCAGCGCAGCAAGCCGGACCGACTACGCGAGCCACACCGCGATCAGCGCCAGCGCCGCAGGTGCGGCCTGTACATAGAGAATCCGGCGGCTGACCGTCCAAGCGCCGTACAGACCGGCGACGATCACGCAGCCGAGGAAGAAGGTGGCGAGCTGCAGCGCGACCGCGGGATTCGGATGCAGCAGCGACCAGATCAGGCCAGCCGCGAGGAAGCCGTTATAGAGCCCCTGATTGGCCGCCAGCACCGCGGAGGCGGCTGCCTTGTCGGGCGTATTGCGGAAGACCTTCATGCCGAGCGGCTTGGTCCAGAGAAACATCTCCAGCACGAGAAAGAACACGTGCAGCGCCGCGACCAGCGCGGTGAGACAGGCGGCGAGGATGTTCAAGACAGTTCTCCAGGAGCAGACATCGGCAGGCGCGGCGTGATAGTAGCACAGCCAAGACGATTCAGAACAACAGGGAGAGAGCAATGACCGGGCATATCGATCCGACCAAGGAGGTGTTCGCGCAATTCCGCGACAAGGATCGCCCGGGGCCGATCCATATGCTCAACCTGGTGCGCCTGAAGGCCCGCGCGTCCTATCCGGATGGCCGCGAGGCGACCGGCGCGGAAGCCTATGCGGCTTACGGCCGCGAGTCGTTGCCGGTGTTCTCGCGCCTCGGCGGAAAGGTGGTCTGGCAGGGCGGGTTCGAACTGATGCTGATCGGGCCGCAGAGCGAGCATTGGGATCACATGTTCATCGCCGAGTATCCGAGCGTGGCGGCCTTCGTCGAGATGATCCGCGATCCGGTGTACCGCGAAGCGGTGAAGCATCGCCAAGCGGCAGTCGAGGACTCCCGGCTGATCAGGACGAAGCCGTTGCCGACCGGCGAGGGGTTCGGCCAGATCCCGGAGTAACTGACGATTCGCGCCACGCGATCGAACCCGGCGTGGAGGCAAGCTTCGGAGCGTGCCGCTCTAGACCATCGGCTACGCTGCGCGCGGTGGCGGGCTGGGCCGGCGTCATGTAGTTTGCCGTGGTAGCTGGTTCGTAATCGGGGCTGGAGTTCGGGCGGATGCGCTTGTCGGTGCGGCTGACGCTGGCGATGACGGCGCTGGTGTTGAGCACCGTGGCGGCGCTCGGTCTGCTCGCCTACTACAACATCGGACAGGCGATCGTGCCGTCCGGCATTCAGCGCCTGGCCGACCAGACCAAGGCACGGATCGGCGGCATCGATGCGCTGTTGAACACGGTGCGCAACGAAGTCCTGGCGGCGCAGAGTTTTCCGTCGCACCGGCGGATCGTGCGGGCCCACGCCAACGGTGGGATCGATCCGCAGGACGGTACGCCGGAGGCGTCGCTGCGGCACCATCTCGCCCAGATCTATGCGGGCCAGATGGCGGCGAAGCCTGGTATTCTGCGCTACCGGTTCGTCGGCGTCGCCGACGGCGGGCGCGAACTGGTTCGCGTTGACCGTGCCTCCGACCGTTCGCCGCGCATCGTGCCCACGGAGGAACTGCAGCAACTCGGCCCCGAGGGTTTCTTCCAGCGCGGCATTGCGCTCCGTGAGCGGGACGTCGACCTGACTTGGTCCCGGCCCGAAGCGGGAACAGATCTGGCGCCGGTTGTCACGTTCTCAACGCCGATCCGCACCGCGCAGGGCGAACCGTTCGGCCTGATCGTGATCGACATCGACATGCGGCCGACATTCGAGCGAATTCGCGCGGCCTTGAGCGAGGACAACAAGTCCTACATCGTCGAGGCCGCAGGTCCCTATCTGGTCAATCTGCGCGAAGGCCGGATCGTGCCGACCAGCGCGGCAGGCCGCTGGCAGGATGACTTTCCGGCCCTCGCGGCGGCGCTCGGCGACAAGAACGGCGCCGCGGCCTTGCTCACTGCGCCGGACGGCCAGCGCGTTGCCGCCGTGGTCGGGTTCGTTCAACTGCCCGGCGGGATGCGCGCCGGCGTGATCGAAACAGTCGCGCTCGATACGATCATGGCCCCCGCGAAGGCGCTGCAGAGCGCCAGCCTGATCGTCGCAACGGTCGCGGCGACGGTCGCGATTCTGGTGTCGGTGCTGCTGTCGCGTTCGCTCGCCCGGCCGGTGGTGGAGATCGCCCGTGCGGTCTCTGGCTACACGCAGACCGGGCGGCTGGTACTGCCAACCGGGCTCAGCGGCGAGTCCCAGGTGCTCGCCTCGGCGTTCGGCCAGATGGTCGACCAGGTCGAGGAGGCGAGTGCGGCTCTGCGCGCTAAATCGGAAGTGCTCGACAAGACCATCGCCAGCATGGCCGACGCGGTGCTGGTGATCGATGCCGATGGCGGGCGGGTGTTCGCCAATCCGCCCGCCAACGCGATCTTCGGCCATTTCTCCGATATCGGATCGGAGAAATGGAAGCGGGAATATCGCCGCTTCCAGCCCGACGGGGTGACGCTGATGCCGGAGACGGAATGTCCGGCGCGGCGCGCCGCGCAGGGCGAAAATTTCGACAACGTCGAGATCGGCATTCGTCGTGAGGGGGGCCGGCTGCTGCAACTGGCCGCCAGCGCGCGCACCATGCAGAAGGCCGACGGCAGTTTCGGCGGCGCGGTGATCGTGTATCGCAACGTCACCGCGCTGAAGGAAGCCGAGCGGCAGTTGCGCCAGGCGCAGAAGATGCAGGCGATCGGCCAGCTCACCGGCGGCGTCGCTCACGACCTCAACAACATCCTCACGGTGCTGACCGGCGGCATCGAGATTCTCACCGAGGGCGTCAGCGACCGGCCGGCGCTCAAGGACGTCGCCCTGATGGTCGACCAGGCGGTGGCGCGCGCCAGCGACCTGACCAACGGGCTGCTGTCGTTCGCCCGCAAGCAGCCGCTGCAGCCACGCAGCATCGACGTGAACGGGCTGATGGAAGAAACCGCGCGGCTGCTGCGCTCGACGTTCGGCGGCCACATCGAAGTGGACTTCCGCCCTGCGCCCGAGCTGCGATCCGCGCTGGCCGACCCCTCGCAGTTGTCCAGCGCGCTGCTCAATCTCGCGATCAATGCCCGGGACGCGATGCCCGGCGGCGGACGGCTGCTGCTGGAAACCGCCGATGTCGACCTCGATCAGGTCTATGCCGAGCAGCATGACGAAGTCACGCCCGGACGCTACGTGGTGATCGTCGTCACCGACACCGGCACGGGCATTCCGGCAGCGATCCGCGATCGGGTGTTCGAGCCGTTCTTCACCACCAAGGCGGTCGGCGAGGGCACCGGGCTCGGACTCAGCATGGTGTACGGCTTCGTCAAACAGTCCGGTGGCCACATCGAGATTCACAGCCAGGAGGGCGCAGGCACGGCGATCAGGCTGTATCTGCCTTGTGCGCCCCAGACGGGTGGCGAACGCATTGCGGCGGCCCCGCAGGCTCGGGGCGGGCACGAGACGATCCTGGTGGTCGAGGACGACGTTCTGGTGCGCAGCTACGTGATGACGGACCTCGCCGCGCTCGGCTACACCGCGCATGCCGCGGCCAGCGCCGTGCAGGCGATGGCGATGGTCTACGACGAAGTCGAGTTCGATCTCCTGTTCACCGATCTCATGCTGGGCGGCTGCATCAACGGCGCACAGCTCGCCGAGGAACTGCGCAAGTATCGGCCCAACCTGAAGGTGCTGTTCACCTCCGGCTACGGCGACAACGTTCTGAAGCAGCAAAGCGCCGAAGTGCAGGGAGCATTGCTGCTGGAGAAACCCTATCGCCGCGCCGATCTCGCCCGCATGTTGCGGCTCGCGCTCGACGGTCCGGCCGAGCCGCCATCTCAGCGGCCCGTTTAGCGTCGAACGATGCTACCGGATGGCGAAGTTTGATGACGCCATTAAGGTTCCGGATCGTTATGACGCGTTTGATGCATAGCAGGCCGCGCCGCGATGGCGCGCGGTGGCTTTGCCTCGGCCCGCGCCTCGTGGTAACGGCCTTGCTGGGCTGCGGATCGGGTCGGGCAGCCGCAGAGACCGAGCCGCAGCGTGCCTGGAGTTCCGTTGGATCCCCCTGACTATACGCATGATCGCGACAGGCTGGCGGCGCTTGCGAGCTTTGCCATCCTCGATACGCCCCCCGAGCAGGGTTTCGACGATATCGTCGAGCTGGCCACGCTGATCTGCGAAACGCCGGTCGCGCTGGTGAGCCTGGTGTCGCACGACCGGCAGTGGTTCAAGGCACGGATCGGCTTCGCCGAGTGTCAGACCGACCTGAGCAGTTCGGTGTGCGCGCATGCGCTGATCGAGCCCGATCTGCTGGTAGTGCCCGATCTCACCACCGATGAGCGCACCCGGCATAATCCGCTCGTGACGGGCGAGCCGTTCATCCGCTTCTATGCCGGCGCGCCGCTGCGAACCGCAGATGGGCACGTGCTCGGCAGCCTGTGCGCGATCGACGTCAAGCCGCGGCCGGAGGGGCTTTCGCCCGCGCAGGAGCGTGCGTTGCGCATTCTCGGCCGGCAGGTCGTGGCGCAGCTCGAACTCCGCCGCGCCGTGGCGCAACGCGATGGCCTGCTGATCGAACAGAAAGAAGCCGAGATCCGTCGCAACGGTCTGCTGGAAATCGGCGACCGGCTGCGCGACGCCACCAGCGTTGCCGAGATCACCCGCGCGGCGACGGCGGTGATCGGCCAAACGCTCGGAGTCGGACGCGCCGCGTTCGGCCGGTTCGACGAGGCCGCCGAGTACGTCGATATCGAGCCGGACTGGACCGCGCCGGGCGTGCAGTCGGCGGCCGGGCGTCACCGGATCGCCGAGTACGGCGATAAACTGCTGGACGGCGTGCTGAGCGGCGAGACGCTGGTGATTCCCGACGTGACCGTCGATCCGGCCACCGCGGGCTATATCGAGCCGCTGCGCCGCCTCAGCATCCGCTCGCTGGTCAATGTGCCGGTGATCGATCACGGTCGCACCGTGGCGATGCTGATCGTCCATGCCGGCGAGCCGCGCAACTGGCCGCCGGAGACGCTGACCTATCTGCGCAACATTGCGGACCGCATCGAGATGGGCGTCGCGCGGTTGCGCGCCGAGGCGCAGCAGCGCCTGCTCAATCACGAACTCAGCCACCGCATGAAGAACACCATGGCGCTGGTGCAGGCGGTCGCATCGCAGACGCTCAAGAACGTCCCCGACAAGGGGCCGGTGCAGGCCTTCTCGGACAGGCTGCTCGCTCTGAGCATGGCGCACGACGTGCTGCTGCAGCAGGACTGGCAGTCGGCGCAGGTCCGCAGCATCGTCGAGACGGCGATCTGTATCTTCGACGATGTCGGGCGGTTCGACGTGGCGGGAGACAAGGTCACGCTGGGGTCGCGCTCGGCGCTGTCGCTCGCGCTGCTGTTGCACGAGCTGACCACCAACGCGGTGAAGTACGGCGCCCTGTCGAACGACGGCGGCCGCGTCGAGATCAGCTGGGCGATCGAGCGAGACGGCGGCGACGACATGTTTCGGCTGCGCTGGCGGGAGTCCGGCGGCCCCGCCGTCCCCACGCCGACGCGCCAGGGGTTCGGATCGCGGCTGCTGAAGATGGGCCTGACCGGCACCGGCGACGCGCGCCTGCACTATCATTCGTCCGGCGTCGAAGCCGACTTCGCCGCCAGCCTCGCAGAGCTTCGAAGCTGACCGGACAGCGCGCTGTCGGCGCTCCCTCTGCGGCGTGCTCGCGGCTGCGGCGATACTGAATGCCGCAACGATCACGGCGGCACCCTTGAACGAATACGGCCGCAGCCCGGGGAAGCGCAGCGCCCCCGGCCACCCAGCCGGCGCCGGCGAGCGTCACTGCGACGCCTCACGCCGCCGGCTTCTGCTCCGCGTCGCTGTTGGCGAGAAGATGCACCAGAGCCCGCTTGATCGCGGCCTGCCGGGTCGGCGCGGTGATCTGGGCGCCGAGCAGGTCGGTAACGTAGAACACGTCGCGGGCGCGCTCGCCGAAGGTGGCGACGTGGGCCGAGGCGATGTTGAGGTTGAGTTTCGAGATCGCCGTGGTGAGCTGGTACAGCAGGCCCGGGCGGTCGAGCCCCGACACTTCGATCACCGTATAGCGGTCCGACCAGTTGTTGTTGATCGACACTTCCGGCTCGACCACGAAGGCACGCAGCTTGGTCTTGCCGCTGATGGCGCGGCGGGCGACCGCCTCGGGCAGCCGCAGCTTGCCTTCGAGCACTTCCTCGATCATCTCGCCGATCCGGGTGGCGCGGCGGCCCTCGTCCTCGTCGCGGTCATATTCGCGGCTGATCGAGATTGTGTCGAGCGCGCGGCCGTGGGGGGTGGTGTAGATCGGCGCGTCGACGATGTGGGCGCCGGCCGAGGCGCAAGCGCCGGCAATGATCGACAGCAGCCAGGGATGGTCGACCGCGAAGATCGTCAGTTCGGTGACGCCGCGGGCTTCATCGAATCCGACATTGATCGCCAGCTTGTGGCCGGCCTGTTCGGAGGCGCGCAGGAAGCGAGCATGGCGGATTTTCCGCGCCAGCTCGACCTTGAGCCAGTAGGCCGGGTAGTGCCGCGCCACATAGGCGTTGAGGTCGTCGTCCGGCCACTCGGTGAAAGCAGCGCGGAATTCGGCCTGCGCGCTGCGGATACGCTCGGCGCGATTGACCTCGGAGAAACCGCCGGTCAGCACCGGCTCGGTCTCGTAATAAAGCGTGCGGATCAGCTGCGCCTTCCAGCCGTTCCAGACGCCGGGACCCACGCCGCGAATGTCGGCGGTGGTGAGGATCGTCAGCAGCTTCATCTGCTCGACCGACTCGACCACGGCGGCGAAATTCTCGATGGTCTTGCGGTCCGACAGATCGCGCGACTGCGCCACCGTCGACATCACCAGATGCTTGTCGATCAGCCAGGCGATCAGTTCGGTGTCGGCGGCATTGAAGCCGAGTCGCGGACACAACCGCCGCGCCACTTTGGCGCCGGCGACGGAGTGATCTTCCGGCTGCCCCTTGGCAATGTCGTGCAGCAGCACCGCGACGTAGAGCGCCGCGCGATGGTCGGGACGGATCTTGCGGATCAGTTCGGACGACAACGCGAACTCGTCGTTGCCGCCGCGTTCGATGTCCTGCAGGTTGCCGACACAGCGCAGCAGGTGCTCGTCCACCGTGTAGCTGTGGTACATGTTGAACTGCATCATCGAGACGATGCGGCCGAAGGCGCGAATGAAGCGGCCGAGCACGCCGGTCTCGTTCATCCGCCGCAGCACCTGCTCGGAATTGTCCGAGGTCAGGATCTCGACGAACAGCCGGTTGGCTTCAGGATTATCGCGGAGCTGCGCGTTGATCAGCGCCAGCGAGCGCGTCACCGTGCGCATCGCGTCCGGGTGGAATGCGAGGCTATTCTTCTGCGCCAGGCGGAAGATCCGGATCAGATTGACCGGGTCGTGCTTGAAGACGTCCGGCGTGGCGCAATTGATGCGGTTGTTGTCGATGACGAAGTCGTCCGACTCCGGCACGCGGCGGCGGGTGGTGCCGGGGCGCAGTCGCGCCATCATTCGGGTCAGCGCAGGCGCCGGCTTGGCCTGCTGATCCTCCAGCTTGGCGCACAGGATGGCGGTGAGGTTGCCGACTTCCTTGGCGATCAGGAAGTAGTGCTTCATGAAGCGCTCGACGTCCTGCATGCCGGGGTGCGACGTGTAGCCGAGTCGCACGCCCATCTCGCGCTGCAGATCGAACGACAGCCGCTCCTCGGCGCGCCGGGTCAGGAAGTGCAGATTGCAGCGCACCGACCAGAGGAAATCCTCGCAGCGTCGGAAAGTGCGGAATTCGACCGGGTCGAACACGCCGCGCGCCAGCAGTTCGCTGGTCTCGCGCACGCGGTAGACGTACTTCGCAATCCAGAACAGCGTGTGCAGGTCGCGCAGGCCGCCTTTGCCGTCCTTGACGTTGGGCTCGACCAGATAGCGCGACTGGCCGGAGCGGCGATGCCGCTCCTCGCGTTCGGCGAGCTTGGCGGTGACGAACTCGGCGGCGGTGCCTTCGACCACTTCCTTGTCGAAACGGGCGACGAGGTCGTCGTACAGCGCCTGGTCGCCGGCCAGAAACCGCGTCTCGAGGATCGCGGTGCGGATCGTCATGTCGGCGCGCGCCTGGCGGATGCACTCGTCGACCGAGCGCGTGGCGTGGCCGACCTTCAGCCCGATGTCCCACAGCGAATACAGCACCACTTCGGCGACCTGCTCGCCCCAGGCGGTCTGCTTGTAGGGCAGGATAAACAGCAGATCGATGTCGGACTCCGGCGCCATCAGGCCGCGGCCATAGCCGCCGGTCGCCACCACCGACATCCGCTCCGAACTCGACGGCGTCGGGGAATTGTACAGATACTTCGTCGCCGCCATGAACAGCAGGCGGATGATCTCGTCCTGAACGTAGCACAGCCGCTCGGCGCAGCGCCGGCCGTGGCGGTCGCGCAGCAACTGCGCCTCGGCCTCGGCGCGCGCAGTCGCCAGTTCGGCCTTCATCAGTTGCGCCAGCGCGGTGCGGAACGCCGGATCGTTGCCGGCATGCTGCTCGGCCAGTCCGGCGATCGCGGCGGAGATCCGCGGGGTGTCGAACCGCTCGTCGGCGGCCGGCTTCGAAGGTGTCGCAACTTTGTCCATGAGAACCCCGGATATCGGACGGCGCGGACGCTGTCACGGAGCAAGTTCGGCGGATGGCAACGTCATGCTGAATTTTACCGCTTACGGGTAAAGCCGTTCCTACCTGGGCGCCGAATCGAGAACTTCATTCTTGTTGACGATACATTCTAACTAACTGAAAAGATATGTGAAATCAGGCGGCCGGCAAGGCCGCGCCGGTCACGCTGCGGCGCACGTGAAGTTTACCAGGGAGAGGGACTCGATGCCCAAGATCACACGGCGCGCGATGTCGGCGCTGATTGCAGCCGCGGCGCTGCTGCCGGCGGCAGCGCTGGCCGCCGACAAGCCGAAGGAAATCCGGATCGACTGGGCGACCTACAATCCGGTCTCGATCGTGCTCAAGCAGCAGGGCCTGCTCGAGAAGGAGTTTGCCAAGGACGGTATCAACATCGTCTGGGTGCAGTCGGCGGGCTCGAACAAGGCGCTCGAATTCCTCAATGCCGGCTCGATCGATTTCGGCTCGACCGCCGGTTCGGCGGCCCTGGTGGCGAAGATCAATGGCAATCCGATCAAGGCGATCTACGTCTATTCACGGCCGGAATGGACCGCCCTGGTCACCACCAAGGACTCCAAGATCGCGTCGGTTGCGGATCTCAAGGGCAAGCGCGTCGCGGTGACGCGCGGCACCGACCCGCACATCTTCCGGGTCCGCGCGCTGCTCGACGCCGGCTTGAAGCAGAGCGATATCACGCCGGTGCTGCTGCAGCACGCCGACGGCAAGACCGCGCTGCTGCGCGGAGATGTCGACGCCTGGGCCGGGCTCGATCCGATGATGGCGCAGGCCGAAGTCGAAGAGGGCGCGAGGCTGTTCTACCGCAAGCCCGAGGCTAATACCTGGGGCATCCTCAATGTCCGCGAGCAATTCCTGAAGGATCACCCCGATCTCGTCCGCCGCGTGCTGGCGGTCTACGAGGACGCGCGCAAGTACTCGGTCGCGAACTACGACGAGGTCAAGAAGGCCTTCATCGGCGTCACCAAACTGCCGGAGGCGGTGGTCGACAAGCAGCTGAAGGAACGCACCGACCTCACCTCCAGCCGGATCGGCGCCCCGCAGCGCGACTCGATCCTCGCCGCCGGCCTCGCCCTGCAGCAGGCCGGCGTGATCGCGTCGTCGGTCGACGTCAAGGCGACGCTCGACAGCCTGATCGACGATCAGGTGCCGTTGCCGACGAACTAACGGTTTGGACCAGCAGCGCCGAGCGGCAGGCCTTCACCCTCCCCCTCCAAGGGAGGGTAAGTCGCGCCTTGCAATTGCATCTGAGAACCCCTTCTCATTATGGCTATGACGCTTGAAACCCCGGCCCTGCAGCGCCCTGATGCGATGCAGCCTGCTGCCGCAACGCCGCCGCGCCGCGCCGCGCGCTGGCGCGGCCCGGTGCTTGGGCTGTTGTTGCCGCTGACCGTGGCGCTCGGCTGGGAGGCGGCCGTATGGCTCGGCTGGTCGAACGGCCGGCTGGTGCCGCCGCCCTCCAAGGTGATCGCCACCATTGTCGAGCTGGGGCAGACCGGCGAACTCACCCGGCACATCGTCGCCACCGTCAGCCGCGTCGCCGCCGGCTTCGGTCTCGGGGTGCTGGCAGGCACTTTGCTGGGCGCCGTCTCGGGCTACTGGGGGCTGGCGCGACAACTGCTCGATCCCACCGTGCAGGCGCTGCGGGCGATTCCCTCGATCGCCTGGGTGCCACTGTTCATCCTGTGGCTGGGCATCTTTGAGACCTCGAAAGTTGCGTTGATCGCCGTCGGCGTGTTCTTCCCGGTGTATCTCGGGGTGATGGGGGCGATCCGCTCGGTGGATCGCAAGATCGTCGAGGTCGGGCGGACGTTTCGTCTGTCCGGGCCGGCGATGATCCGTCGCATCTTATTGCCGGCGGTGCTGCCGGCTTATGTGGTGGCGCTGCGCGTCGGGCTCGGGCTGGGCTGGATGTTCGTGGTGGCGGCCGAGTTCATGGGCGCGTCCGAGGGCCTCGGCTTCCTGCTGATCGACGGTCAGCAGCTCGGCAAGCCGGCGCAGATCGTCGCCGCCATCGTGATCTTCGCGCTGCTCGGCAAGACCACCGACTGGCTGATCGAAATCGCCACCGCGCCGCTATTGCGCTGGCAGGATTCGTTCGGGCCGCGCGAGGGAGACGCCTGATGCTGGTGCTGGACGGCGTCGACAAGATCTATCCGAACGGCGTCCATGCGCTGGCGCATTTTTCCGCGCAAATCCGGCTGGGCGAGATCATCGCCATCATCGGCGGTTCGGGCTGCGGCAAGTCCACGCTGCTGCGCGCGATTGCCGGGCTCGACCGCGTCAGCTCCGGTAGCATCACGCTGGACGGCGAGGCGATCACCGCGCCGCATCCGAAGATCGGCATCATCTTCCAGGAGCCGCGGCTGCTGCCCTGGCTCAGCGTCGCGGACAATATCGGCTTCGGCCTCGAGGGCCTGAAGCGGCCGCAGCGGGTGGCGCGCGTGGCGGGAGCGCTGTCCCGCGTCGGCCTTGCCGACAAGGCGAGAGTGTGGCCGCGCGAATTGTCCGGCGGACAGGCGCAGCGCGTCGCCATCGCGCGGGCTCTGGTGCCGCAGCCGGAAGTGTTGCTGCTCGACGAGCCGTTCTCGGCGCTCGACGCCTTTACCCGCCGCGACCTGCAGGACCATCTGCTGGATCTCTGGGCCGATACGCGCCCGACGCTGATCCTGGTCACGCACGACGTCGAGGAGGCGGTGGTGCTGGCCGATCGGGTGCTGGTGATGCAGCCGCGCCCCGGGCGGCTGTTCGAGGAGATTGCCGTCGATCTGCCGCGACCGCGCGACCGCAACGCGGTGCAGTTCGAGACCTTGCGGCACCGCATCTACACTGCGCTCGACCGGTCGCTCGATCGCGGTCCGCCCGACCGCGCTGCGAAAGTGAACGTCGGCGACGCGATGTGGTGGTGACAGCGCCGCCAGTCTGTTTCTAAATACCAGCCAGAAAATTCAGCCAGACCGAACCCGAGGGAGAGACACGATGGATGCGGCCACGCTGCGCGCGACCCAGGCGCCCTATAAGGAGCGCTATAAGACCGATCCGGCCGCCGCGCTGATCACCCTGAAGGCCAAGGGCTCCGTCGATCAGGACGGCATCGCCTGCAAGGTCGAGACCGGCCGGGCGCTGGCCAGCGCCGGCCTTCATCCGGCGACCGGCGGCTCCGGGCTCGAACTGTGCTCGGGCGACATGCTGCTCGAGGCGCTGGTCGCATGTGCCGGCGTCACGCTGAAATCGGTCGCGACCGCGATCGAGGTGCCGCTGACGCGCGGCGACGTGATTGCCGAAGGCGATCTCGACTTCCGCGGCACCCTCGGCATCGACAAGGAAACCCCGGTCGGCTTCCGCGAAATCCGCCTGCGTTTCGAGGTCGGCACCGACGCGCCGCAGGACAAGCTCGACCTGCTGCTCAAGCTGACCGAGCGCTATTGCGTGGTGTACCAGACCATCAAGAACGGTCCGAAGGTCTCGGTCGCGCTGCAGCGGGTGTGAGAAACTCGCTTTCAGGCACGTAACCCTCCCCACGTCGTCCCCGCGCAGGCGAGGACCCATACGCCGCAGCCTCGCGATGAGAGCAGTGCGGCAGAGACCTTCATTCGAGAAGCCAGGGGTTATGGGTCCCCGCCTGCGCGGGGACGACTCGCCGTGGACGCAGCGGCCCGATTTTTTCTTCTCAATGCCATGCGCTTGTGAGACAGGGGTGGGGCTCCGCGCCGCGGGGCTCCGTCTGAACCTGCCGAAAGCGCTCCGATGTCCAGCTCCGTTTCGCCGCTCGCGCCCACCAACGTCCCCACGCTGCCGGAGCTCGCCGGCGTTCGCCTCGGCACCGCCGCGGCGGGCATTCGCTACAAGGGCCGCACCGACGTGCTGCTGGTGGCGCTCGATCCGGGCACCGCGGTGGCGGGCGTGTTCACCAAGTCGAAGTGCCCGTCGGCGCCGGTCGAGTGGTGCCGCGACAAGCTGAAGGGCGGCACCGCGCGCGTGCTGGTGGTCAATTCCGGCAACGCCAACGCCTTCACCGGCAAGAACGGCCGGCAATCGACCGCGCTGACTGCGTCGATCGCCGCCAAGGCGATCGGCTGCAAGACCGACGAAGTGTTCCTCGCCTCGACCGGCGTGATCGGCGAGCCGCTCGATGCCACCAAATTCGACGGTGTGCTCGGCAAGCTTGCCGAGAGCGCCGAGCCGGGCCACTGGATGGACGCCGCCAAGGCGATCATGACCACCGACACCTTCCCTAAGGTGGCGACCAAGACGGTGAAGATCGGCACCACCAAGGTCACCATCAATGGCATGGCCAAGGGCGCCGGCATGATTGCGCCCGACATGGCGACGATGCTGTCCTTCATCTTCACCGACGCGCCGCTGTCGGTGTCGTGCCTGCAGGCGCTGCTGAAGGCCGGCGTCGCCGATACGTTCAATGCCGTTACCATCGACGGCGACACCTCGACCTCGGACACGCTGCTGGCGTTCGCCACCGGGGCCGCGGCGAAGAATGGCGCGCCCAAAATTTCGCGCGCCTCCGACCCGCGGCTGAAAGCCTTCGTCAAGGCGTTCAACGCGGTGCTGGCCGATCTCGCCGAGCAGGTGGCGCGGGACGGCGAGGGCGCCCGCAAGCTGGTCGAGATCGTGGTCGAAGGTGCGAAGACGCCGGCCTCGGCGCGCAAGATCGCGATGTCGATCGCCAACTCGCCGCTGGTAAAAACCGCGATCGCCGGCGAGGACGCCAATTGGGGCCGCGTAGTGATGGCGGTCGGCAAGGCCGGCGAGCCGGCCGATCGCGACAAGCTGTCGATCTCGTTCAACGGCATCCGCGTGGCAAAAGCCGGCGCGCGCGATCCGTCCTACGACGAGAAGGAAGTCTCGGCCGCGATGAAGAAACCGGAGATCCAGATCAAGGTCGCGTTGGGTCTCGGCAAGGGGCGTGATCGCGTGCTGACGTGCGATCTGACCAAGGAATACGTCGCGATCAACGGCGATTACCGGTCGTGAATGCAGTTAAGACCACGAATGTGAAGGGCTCAGCGCTTCCCCACTCACTCCCGTCATCGCCCGCGCAGGCGTGCGACCCAGTACGCCGTGCTCCCAGTCACTTAGCCGCGGCGCTCTGGAATACTGGGTGCCCCGCTTTCGCGGGGCATGACGCTGCGATTGGGGGAATTGCGGTGCGCCGAAGGAACGCCGCATGAACCTCCTCCTCGTCGTCGCCGTCGCGCTGATCGATGCTGACAACCGCGTGCTGATCGCGCAGCGGCCGAAGCACAAGCAGCTTGGCGGGCTGTGGGAGTTTCCCGGCGGCAAGCTCGATCCGGGCGAGCGGCCGGAGGCGGCGTTGATCCGCGAACTCGACGAGGAACTCGGCATCACCGTGAAAGAAGCCTGTCTGGCGCCGCTGACATTCGCCAGCCACGCCTATGAGGATTTCCATCTGCTGATGCCGCTGTATGTGTGCCGGCGCTGGGAAGGCCAGGTGATGCCGCGCGAGGGGCAAGAGCTCGCCTGGGTGCGTGCCAACAAGCTGCGCGACTATCCGATGCCGCCGGCGGACCTGCCGCTGATCCCGCCGCTGATCGAATTGCTGCTGTAAAGCGCATGGCGCTGGCAACAAATATCAGAGTCATGCGCGGGCTTGACCCGCGCATCCATCATTCTTCGCGAGAAGATGGATTGCCGGGTCAAGCCCGGCAATGACAACCAGGATTAGTGACGTGCCGCTCCTTTGTCCGGGACACGGGAGTTACTTCGGCATCAGTCCCTTCACCGCTTGTTCCAGACTCGCTTTCGCCGAGCCCGGCTTCAGCGGCTGCTGCTGGCTTTCGTGGGGGGACCAGCCGGACAGCCAGATGATCTCGAAGGTGGTGCGGATGCGGCCGTCGGGGTCGCTGAAGCGCTCGGCGTAGATCTGCGCCATGCGGGTTAGCGTCGCGCGGCGCAGCGGGGTTTTGCGGCGTTCGATCAGCACGTTGGTGGCGCCCATCCGGCGCAGGTCCTGCATCAGCGCAAAGGCGTGATCGTAGCGCACCACGACGCGGTCGACGTCGGTCACCGGCAGCGCGAAGCCGGCGCGCTGCAGCAGTGCGCCCAGGTCGCGCAAATCGGCGGCCGGCGCGACACGCGGCGACACGCCGCCTTCGATTTCGGCCTCGGCAGCCGCGAACGCTTCACGCAACTCCATCAGCGTATCGCCGCCGGTCAGCGCCGCCAGCAGCAATCCGTCGGGTTTTAGCGCGCGGCGGATCTGCGCCAGCACGCCGGGCAGATCATTGGCGAATTGCAGCGCCAGTGCCGACACCACGAGATCGAGCGAGCCGGGCGCGAGCCCGAGCGCTTCGTCGCCGGTGATGTCGAGGTCGACATGCTGGATCGACGGAAACCGCCCCGGCGACAGCGCCGCGCCGGGTGTCCAGACGTCGGCGATTTGCTTGAAGTCGCGCAGCACGGCGTGCAGACGGTCGTCCATTTCCTCGATGACGCGATCGAGCAAAAAGCTCTCCGGCCCAGAGGCGCGGGCGCGGGCCTGACGCCCAGCAAGCAGGCGGCGGTCGAACAGGATCGGAGCGGCGTCGGTCATGGCTGGCAATTGGGGATCAGCGGTGCTGTCGGCAATGGCGCCCTCAGTTCAGCTTGGCGGCGGCCGAGTGCCCCTGCTGCGAGGCCTCGAACATTTTCAGCACCGCGTCGAGCGCGTTGCGCAGATGTAGCGCACCAGCCTGGCTGCAACGCAGCCGTGCCGTGGTAATGAACTTCACCTCGACGCTGCCGTCCGGCTGCGGGTTCAACGTGCGCGCGGCGAGTTCGATCTCCACATTGTTGGCCATCACGCCGTGGGCCGGCGCGATGTCGAAATAGAGGTGGGGCGCATCGATCCTGTCGACGTAATTAATCGTGTCGGTGGTCTTGTCGTCTGGATTGGACATGCGCGCTCTCCGGGTGTCGCAGCGTAAGGCCCCCTTGTGCGCCATTCGGCGGCCCGACACTACCCGGTTCTTATCCTTGACGGCGCAGGACGCGGCGCTAGCCTTCTCGTCATGCAGACGGAAGCGACCTTGGCTTCGGACGGCGAAACGGAGGGCGGTGGCCTGGTTCAGGCGCTCGCGGCCGTGGGCCGGGCATGGTCGCGCGCGACGAGGCTGGCGCTCGACATCGCGCTACCGACGTTGTGCGTGGCCTGCCGCGAACCGGTGGCGGGCGAGGGACTCTGCCCGCAATGCTGGTCGCAGCTCTCTTTCATCGCGCCGCCTTACTGCGAGAAACTCGGTATCCCGTTCGTCTACGATCCGGGCCCCGGCATCCTGTCGATGCAGGCGATTGCGGATCCGCCGGCCTACAGCCGCGCCCGCGCCGCTGTGCGCTACGACGACATCGCCAAGACGCTGGTGCACGCCCTGAAATTTCATGACCGCACCGATCTGGCGCCGACCATGGGGCGATGGATGGCGCATGCGGGCGAGCCGCTGCTGCGTGACGCCGATCTGCTGGTTCCGGTGCCGCTGCATTGGCGTCGCAGCTTTTCGCGGCGCTACAACCAGTCCGGGGCGCTGGCGCGGGTAATCGGCAAGCAGACGGGCGTGCCGGTGGCGATCGAGGCGCTGCGGCGGGTGCGGCCGACCGCGCATCAGATCGGGCTGTCGCGTTCGGAGCGCGCCGCCAATGTGCAGGGCGCTTTCAAGGTCCCGCCGGACCGCAAGGCCGAGGTCCAGGGGCGCCGGGTGGTGCTGGTCGACGACGTGCTGACCTCGGGCGCTACAGTCGATGCCTGCGCCCGGGCGCTGCTGCGTGCCAAGGCCCGGTCGGTCGATGTCTTGGTCTTCGCCCGGGTTGTGGAGATGCGGAAATCTCCCATATAATCCGTGCCTTGCTTTGAACGTCCGCCCTCACCGACGACCATGGAGCTGCGATGCCCGCTGCGATCGAGATTTTCACGCGCCCCGGCTGCGGCTATTGCAGCGCCGCCAAGTCGTTGCTGAACCGCAAGAAGGCGGCGTTCACCGAGTATGACGTCTCCGTCGATCCGACGTATCGCCAGCAGATGGACCAGCGCACCCATCCCGGCTCGACCTATCCGCAGATCTTCATCGGCGGCACCCATGTGGGCGGCTGCGACGACCTCTATGCGCTCGACCGCGAAGGCAAGCTCGACGCGATGCTGGCCGGCGAGACGGCCGCGTCATGAGCGAAGCCACGCCGTTCAATGCCGCGCTGGTGCAGATGCGCACCGGCCTCGAGCCCGGGCCGAGCCTTGAGCAGGGCACGAAGCTGATCCGCGAGGCGGTGGCGGCCGGCGCCGACTACGTGCTCACCCCCGAGGTGAGCAACATGATGCAGCTCAACCGCGAGAAGCTGTTCGAGAATCTCGCAGACGAAGACAGCGACGCCTCGCTGAAGGCGTATCGCGCGCTGGCGCGTGAGATGAACATTCATCTGCATATCGGTTCGCTGGCGCTGCTCGGCTCGCCGGATCGCGCCGTCAACCGCTCGTTCCTGATTGCGCCGGACGGCAGCATCCTGGCGAGCTACGACAAGATCCACATGTTCGACATCGATCTCGGCAATGGCGAGAGCTATCGCGAGTCGGCGAACTATCAGCCGGGCGAGACCGCGGTGATCTCCGATCTGCCGTGGGGCCGGATCGGGCTGACGATCTGCTACGACGTCCGCTTCCCGGCGCTGTACCGTGCGCTGGCCGAAGCCGGCGCGTCGTTCATCTCGGTGCCGGCGGCGTTCACCAAGCCGACCGGCGAAGCGCATTGGCACGTGTTGCTGCGCGCCCGCGCAATCGAGAACGGCTGTTTCGTGTTCGCCGCCGCGCAAGGCGGCCTGCATGAGAACAAGCGCGAGACCTACGGCCATTCGCTGATCATCGATCCGTGGGGCAAGGTGCTGGCCGAAGGCGGCATCGATCCCGGCTTCATCATGGCGAGGATCGATCCGGCCGAGGTGGCCAAGGCGCGCGGCAAGATCCCGTCGCTGCAGCACGGCCGCCGCTTCACGCTGGCCGATCCCAAGGCCGGCCCGGACTATCTGCATCTGGTCCGGAGCCAGCCATGATCCGCTACAGTCTGCGCTGCGACAGCGGGCATGAGTTCGAGAGCTGGTTTCAGAGCTCGTCGGCCTATGACTCGCAGGTCCGGCGCAAGCTGGTGAACTGCCCGGCCTGCGACTCCACCAAGGTCGAAAAGGCCATCATGGCGCCCCGCATTGTCGGCAAAAAGGGTCGCGGCCGTGCGCCGGAGCCGGTTGAGGCGAGCGCGCCGGCTGCCGCGCCTGAGGTTGCCGCGAGTGGCGAGGCATCGCCGACGCCGCTGCTGCTGGCGCAGGAGCGCGAGCTGCGTGCCAAGCTCAAGGAGCTGCGCGACCACATCGTCAAGACCGCCGACAATGTCGGCGACAGCTTCCCCGAGGAAGCCCGCAAGATGCACTACGGCGACATCGAGCACCGCCCGATCTACGGCGAAGCCTCGCCGACCGAAGCCAAGGCGCTGATCGAAGAAGGCATCGAGGTGGCGCCGCTGCCGGTGCTGCCGGACGACCGGAATTGACGCTGGAGCCGCCAGGTATCAAATCTCACGTTCGTCATTCCGGGGCGCCGCGCAGCGGCGAGCCCGGAATCCATACTCACTGTTAGTGGTTATGGATTCCGGGCCTGCGCGCCAAGGCGCGCATCCCGGAATGACGAACGAGAGGTTTGGTTCGGATAATTCGGCGGAAGGCTCTCTCATGAATCCCGATACGTTTCTCTCCTGGCAATTCTGGGCCCTGCTCTCCGCCGTATTCGCCGCGCTCACCGCGATCTTCGCCAAGGTCGGTGTCGCCGACATCAACTCCGATCTCGCCACCTTCATCCGCACCATCGTCATTCTTCGGGCTGCCGGGCTGATGGTGTACATCACCGGCAACTGGCAAAGCCCGGCGACGATTACGCCACGGACCTGGCTGTTCCTCGTCCTTTCCGGCCTTGCGACCG
>NZ_JBMDXE010000187.1:0-8658 GCF_048594845.1 Rhodopseudomonas sp.
AGGAAATCATCCGCTTTGTCGACGCATTGTGCAGTTGCACAATGACGGAGCGGTATTCTCCTAATGTTTGATCTTCCTGTCATATAGCGGTGATTTATAGTCGCTTTATCGGCCTCCAAGACCTCGGGCATGGGGTTTCGCGCCGACAAAGGTGGACCATGACGCGCGGAATTGTCGTTCTGCTCGCGCTGTGCCTCGTCTCGGCCGCAGCGTATTTCACCGCTTCGAAGTGGGCGATCCGTCATCAGACGTTGACCTTCTTCGATACCGTCCGCAATCGTCCGGTCGCGGTCGATATCGCGGTTCGCCGCGACAAGGAGCTGCAGGCCGAAGCAGGCCTGACCGAGTTGCCGGTGGCGATCCTCAACCACGGCAACACCGTCCGCTTCACCGAATATTCCTTCCTCGCGAACCTGTTCGCCGCCCGCGGCTACATGGCGGTGAGTATCCAGCACGATCTCGACAGCGATGCGCCCCTGGTGACAAAAGTCGGCGAACTCTATGTCGGCCGCCTGCCGGTGTATGAGCGCGGCGTCACCAATATCGATTTCGCAGTGAAGCAACTGGAGAAGCTGCAGCCGAATGCCGACTACGAGCATCTGACGATGGTCGGCCATTCCAACGGCGGCGATATCTCGATGTACTACGCCAAGCTCCACCCCGACCGCATCCGCAAGGTGGTGACTCTGGACAATCTGCGGGTGCCGTTCATGATCGACGGCAAGTTCCGGATCCTGTCGTTCCGCTCGCATGATCCGGTGTTCAAGGCCGATCCCGGCGTCGTGCCCGATCAGGCGGTCTGCGACAAAGCAGGCATTACGGTGGTCAACACCGGCTTCCAGCACACCGACATGAGCGACCGGGGCCCTGAAGACGTCAAGGAATCGATCAGCACCGCTCTCGACAAATTCCTCGACAACGACGCTAATCGACCGGCGCCGATCCGGACGCGCAACACCTCTCCGGGCGTGATGGCGCAGGCGCGCTGAGGCGCCACGCCCGCAGCGATGAGGTGAAGCGGCTGCGGCATCGGCGCTCCGGCATTGACCCGTCCGCAGGCGAACGCCAAATAAGCCGCGTTGAACGACGCGAGCTTCGATGCCGAACGATCCGACAACCACCCGACCAAACACCTTGGCGGACACGGCCGATCGGTCGCCGCGTCCGAGCAGTACGTCGGCCGAGATCGCGGCCTTCGTCGCCAAGGCGCGGGCGATGGCGCCCGGGGCGGCTGGCGGGCGCGGTCGTCTCCTGTTCGCGCTCGATGCCACCATGAGCCGCCAGCCGACCTGGGACATGGCCTGCGCACTGCAGGCCGACATGTTTCGTGAGGCCGCGGCGATCGGCAGTCTGGATATCCGGCTCGTCTATTATCGCGGCATGAACGAGTGCCGGGCCAGCGGCTGGATCTCGTCGAGCGACGAACTGGCCCGGCTGATGGGCAAGATCGACTGCCGCGGCGGCCACACCCAGATCGGCCGGGTGCTGGCGGACGCGCGCAAGGAGGCGATCGCTTCCGGTGTGAAGGCGATCGTGTTCGTCGGTGACGCGATGGAGGAATCGGTCGACGAGCTCTGCGCCAGGGCCGGCGAGCTTGGGATGCTCAAGGTGCCGGTGTTCATCTTTCAGGAAGGCGTCGACCCGGAGGCTGAGTCGGCCTTCCGCGAGATCGCGCGGCTGACGGGCGGCGCGTGGTGCCGGTTCGACCCCGGGGCTGCGGCGCAGCTGCGCGAGCTGCTGCGGGCGGCCGCGGCCTATGCGGCGGGCGGCCGTGAGGCGCTGCAGCGGCTGGCGCACCGCGGCGGCGGCGCCGCCTTGCTGTTAGGCCAGATGAAATAGCCGCAGCATCAGGGCCTTACCGAGCGGTGCATTTCGTACGCCGGGCGCCTATATTGATGCCATGCCTACGCTGATTGCCGGCGTGATCGCCGTCTTCGTCCTCTACAGTCTGCTGCAGATGTTTCGCTCGGCGAACCCAGCCGTGCTGGCGCGCGCCCTGAAAGTCTCGGGTGGTATCGTGACGCTTGCGACGGCGCTGTTCATGGGTGTCCGCGGACAGCTGGCCGTGGCCATCCCGCTTGGATTGTTCGGCGCTGGGCTGCTCGGCTGGGCGCCGATGGGCAAGGTTGGTTTGGGCAACCTTGGCGGATTGTTCGGAGGGGGCGGCCAGCGTTCGCGTGGGCAATCGTCCCAGGTTCGCTCGGCGAATCTCGAGATGACGCTCGACCACGAAAGTGGCGCGATGAGCGGCCGCATCCTGACCGGGCCACAAGCCGGACGGTTGCTCGACGAGTTCGATCTGCCCGAACTCGCTGCGTTGATGTCCGGCTTCGACGCCGAGAGCTGTGCGCTACTTGAAAGTTATCTGGACCGCCGGTTTCCCGCCTGGCGTCAGAACGCGGAGGGACGTGCGGCAGGGGGGCAGGGCAGCCAGTCGTTTGGCGGCAAAATGACGACCGAGGAAGCCTATCAGATCCTTGGCCTGAAGCCGGGCGCGAGGTCGGATGAGATCGGGCGTGCTCACCGCACGCTGATGAAGAAACTCCATCCCGATCAAGGGGGGTCGACGTACCTTGCCGCCCGTGTAAACGCGGCCAAGGATACCTTGCTTCGCACGCATCGCAGCTAACTCCGGCAACGCAACTCTACGCTACAAACTGCGAGGGCTTTTCTGATCTCTGAGTGACGCCTGACTGCCCGCCGTTCGGCGTGGCTGTTGTTCCGATTTTTATCGCGCAATGATTGACGAGTGGTTTCAGCCCCGCGCGCTGGCCGTCATCGATCGTCGCGAATGGGCTCGGCGCAAATGAAAACGGCCGGACACAAGGTCCGGCCGTTTTCCTGGGACGCTCGAAAGGCGTGTCAGTTCTTGATCGTGAAGCAGGAGATGTCGGAGCGCTTCAGCTTCTTGCAGACGGCTTCGGCTTCGTCGCGCTCCAGGCCGGCGAAGCGGGCGCGGTAGAGCTTGCGGTCGCCCTTCGACACCACGGTCTCGGTGAAAGGATCGGCCTTGCCGAGCATGCCGCGGGCCTGATCCCGTGCGGCTTCAAGACGCGCCTTGGCTTCGCTCTCGCTCTGCAAGGCCCCAACCTGGATGATCCAGCCGCTGTGCGTGACCGGCTTGATCGCGCCGCTTTGCTGCACGGTGCTCGGAGCCGGTGCGGTCGGCTCGGCCGAGGCCACGGAGGCCATCGCCTGCGCGTTCGACGGCGTCACCCGGGAGGCAGGGAGCACACCGAGGATGCCGTTGCCGGTGCCGTGATTGGCGGGCTGCGGGATCATCTCGGCCTTGGCGATCGCGGCCCCCGAGGTCTCGGCGACCTCGCGGCGCGGCGACGGGATTGCACTGGTAACCGGCGGCGCGGCGACGGCGGAGGCCAGCTTGATCGGCGCCGACTTGACCTGAACCGTCTTGACGCGGACCGGCTTCATCGGCTCGGATGAGCCGGGGCCGGGCACAAGCGCCAGCGGCTTGTCCAGCGAGCCGCTGTTGAATGGGCCGGGCTCGGGTTTTTCGTTGCGGGCGGCTGCGACCGGGACGGAGGGGCGGGGAGTCGGGACGGTAACGCGCGACTCTGTTTCGACCGGTTCGGGGGCAGCCGAGGCGACCTGGATGGCGCCCTGATTCTGCACCGCCGGCGCCGGCTTGGTGTCCGGGGTGGCTTCGGCGACATCGACGTCGGACGACGACGTCGGGCGTTCGCCGATCGCCGCGACAGTGCGGCGGGTGGCGCCCTTCTCGAGGTTTTCGGCCAGCAGGTTGCGCATGATGGCGTCGCGCGAGCTGCCGCTGCGACCGCCCAGCACCACGCCGACCAGGAAGCGATTGCCGCGATGCATCGAGGTGACGAGGTTGAAGCCGGAGGCGCGGGTATAGCCGGTCTTGATGCCGTCGACGCCTTCGACGCTGCCCAGCAGCCGATTGTGGTTTCGGATCGCGTTGCCGCGATAGGTGAAGACGCTGGTTTGGAAATAGCGATAGTAGCGCGGGAAGCGATCCTGAATGGCGCGGCCGAGGATCGACTGGTCACGGGCGGTGGTGACCTGGTCGTCGTTCGGCAGGCCCGAAGCGTTACGATAGACGGTGCGCGACATGCCGAGCGCACGGGCCTTGCGGGTCATCATCCGGGCGAAATCGGTCTCGCTGCCGCCGACCGCTTCCGCGATCACCACGGCGGCATCGTTGGCCGAGCGCGTCACGAGGCCCTTGATAGCGTCTTCAACCCGCAGCGTCTGGCCGGGACGAAGGCCGAGCTTGGTCGGAGCCTGGGACGAGGCGTGTTCCGACACTTCCATTTCGCTGTCGAGCGACATCTTGCCTGCTTCGAGACGCTCGAACAGCAGATAGAGTGTCATGATCTTGGTGAGAGAGGCCGGGTGGCGCAGCGCGTCCGGGTTGGTCGCGGTGAGGGTGGCGCCGGTGTTGCCGTCGACAATAATCGACGCGAAGGCGGGGTTGTAACTGCTGCGTTCGACGTGGTGTCGGGAATGGCGGTGTTTCCGCCGGGCGTCGGCCGTGTCGGTTGTGGCGACGACGGCGACCGAGAGCGTGGCCAGGCCGAGTACGCAAGCTCGCAGAACCCGCGAGCTGACATGGATGTTGCGGTGCATGAACGTCCCCGTCCGATCTTTCATCAATCACCGGGCCGTGAGGCGAAATTATGCCCACCACGGCGGCAGTGCTGTCCGGTTCGGCCTTTAAGTTCAGCCGCCGAAGCCCGACCCGTTTGCCGAGACGATTGGTCGAGATTAAGCGGCTGAGCTGACGCGGCTTTTTCTCAAGGGCGCGAACAATCAGAGGCAGAGGTTAGGAGAGCTGCGTTTCCAAAAGGTTAAGCATCCGTTGCGGCAACCCCCTGGATTTGCCTCGATTCGAGCCAATGCGGGTAGGGGCGCCAACGGGATGCTGCAATGCAACAAGTTTCCGGGCATGCGAATCTCGATTGTTGCCCGCAAATGATACCGTTCGGATGCCGGCGGCCGAGCGCCGAGGCCTTTCAATAGGCCTCAGGCGCGGCCCGACTATTTTGATATCCGCAGCTTGGAAAGCGAACTCCCGATCTGGGCGAACGCGCTGCTGATGCCCGAGGCGGTTGTGGTCGAGAAAAAATTACCGCTATCGGCGCAGTACTTGAGGATCGCCGATTCCGGGTCGCCGGTGGTGTTGACCTGAATGGTGTAGATCACGGTACGCGACGTGTTGGTGGCCGACGCGCGGATGTTGTCGCAGAGGATCTTCTGCCGGGCGTCGATCTGGCCATTGTACTGGACGTTGCCGTTTCCATAGGATGGCCAGCGGTCCTGTGTGTTCAGGCCGTCCGATAACAGGATGATCGCGTCCGTATACTTGTAGTTCGCATCCTTTGCGGGGGTGTTGAGCGGATCGCCGGTCTGCAGCGAGAGCCAGGCCCACGCCAGACCGATCGGCTGGTTTGTGCCGCCGTTTGCCGTCAGTGCATCGATTTTGTTCTTGATCGATGTCGCATCGCTCGCAGCGAACACCGAGGTCATTGGCATGATCTGCGGGGGGCAGATGTCGCCGCCGTTCTGGTAGTAGCCAGCCGCAGGGAATCGGGTTGCGGCGCTGGTCGGCAGCGTCTTTGTGGTGTCGTAGTCTTGGTCGCGGTCGGTGACGCAACCGCTCCACTTGCTGGTGTTGTAGGATGTCCAGCTCCGGCCTGCTGCCTGACAGTCCGTCTTCGTCACATACTTAGTGTAACTGCAGACGCCGCCCGTATCAGACCAAAGATCCCATTTCAGCCAGGTGGCGCTTTTGTTGCTGGCGCCGACATTGACCATCTTGGCGAACGGCACCATGGAAATATAGACGTCGTCGGCCGTCTGAGCGCTGGCGCGCAGGTTGTCGACGAGGTCTTTGGCAGCCGTCTTCATGGCCGGGAGTTTGCCGTCGTAGTCCATCGATCCGGTTACATCGAGCGCCATCGCGACGCGCAGCCGGGTGCCGCCCCAAGTGGCGGTCGAGGTGCTGCCGATCCCCAGCGTGGGGAAGCCGAACAAGTTCATGAAGGCGGTGTTGACGGAACCGTCGCCCTTGAGCAGCACGGTCGATGATCCGGAATTGTCCTTCGCCGTGTAAGTGGCGGAGACGTTGATGCTGCGGGCTTCGGTGTTGTTATAGAGGCTGCTGAAATAGGACTGCGCCTTCGCGGCCACCTGAGCCGAGGTGATGGCTCCGGAGGAGATGTCCTTGGCGAGCATCAGTGCGGCGGAATCAAGAGCGCTTTGCATCGCCGTACGGGCCTTGTTGGCGCGCGAATAGTCGATCGCCGCGCCGACGAAGCCGAGAATCGGCACCAGCGCGATGGCGAAGATGATGGCGACGTTGCCGTCGGTCGAACGCGCGAACCGCTTGGCGACGCTTTCCGACCTGACCTTGACTGGCGACGACATTGAGCACCTGAACCTGAGGAATACACGCGGATGTTGGGTTCTGACGCTGAACGACGGGTAAAACCGATCCGATAAACTCGCTAAATTGCGAGCTAAATGCGCTGGAGCCGCGTCTAGGGTAAATTCCAGGATAGCGGCCCGACGCAAAAAGCCCCGAGTTCGGCAACCTCGCCTTAACCGCGCCGGCCCCGCCGCCGCGTAGCAGTTTGGATCACCTCCGGAATCTCCCCGCTTGCGGGGAAACGTCGATCGACCCATATTTGCGGTACCCGGTCCTGCGTCGGACCGGACCGCCGGGGTGGCGGAGAGCCGGAGCTGAATCGTCGATCACAGTATGTGCGCGTTGCGGTTCCGGTGGGAAGAGTTCCGTGGGGATTCGAATACCTGAGCCATGCTGCAACCAGATCCATCTCTTGAATCCGCCGCCGTGTCCGCATGGCTTTCGAACTCGCCTGCGATGCGCCCGAACTTTCCGGCGCGCGCGGTCTCGCGGGATGCGCATAGGGCGACCTCGTCGGTCGTGACGGCGATGGCCGGCGACGGAAGCCGGTCCGGTAATCCGACGACCTCGGTGATCACCAAGGTCAAGCCGAAGACCAAGCGTCCCAACCTGTACCGCGTGCTCATCCTCAACGACGACTACACGCCGATGGAATTCGTCGTGCACGTTCTGGAGAAATTCTTCCAGATGGATGTCGAGGCCGCCACCAAGGTGATGCTGCATGTTCACCATCACGGCATCGGGGAGTGCGGCGTTTTCACTTACGAGATTGCCGAGACCAAAGTGACGCAGGTGATGGACTTCGCCCGCAAGCACCAGCACCCTCTGCAATGCGTGATGGAAAAGAAGTAGGGGAGTGGATCGCCCAACGGAGAACGGCACCGATCTCGGAATGGGTCTTGCATCGCTGATGACGGCGGGTTTTCCCGGACCTGCTTTGTGCGCTGCTCGGCGGAGAGAGGAACAGGTCTTTCGTCGACGGGTTGTGACACTATATGTCGAAAGGTTGTTGTTGCGCGACGTGGCAGCGGCGATCATGATGAGCGGGGGACACAGAGGACGAGATGCCGACATTTTCGCAAAGCCTTGAACAATCCCTGCACCGCGCGCTCGCCATCGCCAACGAGCGACACCATCAATACGCGACGCTCGAGCATCTCTTGCTCTCACTGGTCGATGATTCAGACGCCGCCGCAGTCATGCGGGCCTGCAGCGTCGATCTCGACAAGCTGCGCGCCAGTCTGGTCAACTACCTGGAAACCGAATTCGAGAACCTCGTCACCGACGGTTCCGAGGACGCGAAGCCGACCGCCGGCTTCCAGCGCGTGATCCAGCGCGCAGTGATCCACGTGCAGTCGTCGGGCCGTGAAGAGGTCACCGGCGCCAACGTGCTGATCGCGATCTTCGCCGAGCGCGAGAGCCATGCCGCGTACTTCCTGCAGGAGCAGGACATGACGCGCTACGACGCGGTCAATTACATCAGCCACGGCATCGCCAAGCGTCCGGGCGTCTCCGAAGCGCGGCCGGTGCGGGGCGTAGACGAGGAGACCGAGACCAAGAGCGGCGAGGACTCCAAGAAGAAGGGCGACGCACTGGAGACCTATTGCGTCAACCTCAACAAGAAGGCGCGCGACGGCAAGATCGACCCGGTGATCGGACGCAACTCCGAGATCAACCGCGCGATCCAGGTGCTGTGCCGCCGCCAGAAGAACAACCCGCTGTTCGTCGGCGAAGCCGGTGTCGGCAAGACCGCGATCGCCGAAGGTCTGGCGAAGCGCATCGTCGACTCGGAAGTGCCCGAAGTGCTCGCGGCTGCTACGGTGTTTTCGCTCGACATGGGTACGCTGCTGGCCGGCACGCGCTATCGTGGTGACTTCGAGGAACGCCTGAAGCAGGTGCTGAAGGAGCTCGAGGCGCATCCGAACGCGATCCTGTTCATCGACGAGATCCACACCGTGATCGGCGCTGGCGCAACCTCCGGCGGCGCGATGGATGCCTCGAATTTGCTCAAGCCTGCACTGGCTTCGGGCAGTATCCGCTGCATGGGCTCGACGACCTACAAGGAGTTCCGCCAGCACTTCGAGAAGGACCGGGCCCTGGTCCGGCGCTTCCAGAAGATCGACGTGAACGAGCCGTCGGTCGAGGACGCGTTCAAGATCCTCAAGGGCCTCAAGCCCTATTTCGAGGACCATCACGACGTGCGCTACACGGTCGACGCCATCAAGTCGGCGGTCGACCTGTCGGCC
>NZ_JBMDXE010000188.1:0-18180 GCF_048594845.1 Rhodopseudomonas sp.
GACCCGGCCCGGCGTGGTGAAGAGCCGCAACGCGCTGATGGACGCCGCCTATGACGATCAGGTCTATGTCGACGACCGCACCATCGACAGCCACATCAAGCGGCTGCGCAAGAAGTTCAAGATGGTCGACGACGACTTCGAGATGATCGAGACCCTGTACGGCGTCGGTTATCGCTTCACGGAAACCTGAACGCGTCGCGGCGTCGGGCGGCTCGCAACGCCTGACGCCGCCACCGCGCTGCGATATGCTTGGCGGATGATCCCGAAAAGCGGATACCGGTTTTCGGACACGATCATACGCCACGATACATCGCTGATCGCCAACATCCGGGCAGGCTTGGCCATTGCTGGATCGCACCGCGCCTGATCAAGACCACCGAGCCGGGGACGACGGCCCCGAGCCCGACGATGTCGTGGCGACCGCACCGCCATGGCGGCGGCCGATTGCGTGGCTGCGCCGCGCCGGGCAGTTCTTCTTCACGCTGAGCTTCTCCAGCCTGACGCGGCGCATCCTGTCGCTCAATCTCGCCGGCCTGCTCGCACTCTCCACCAGCATTCTGTACCTGTCGCAATTCCGCGCCGGCCTGATCGACGCCCGGGCCCAGAGCCTGCTGGTGCAGGCCGAAATCATCGCCGGCGCGATCGCCGCCTCGGCGACGGTCGAGACCAACACCATCACGATCGATCCGGACCGGCTGCTCGACCTCAAGCCCGGCGAGACCTACGGGCCGCCGGACGAATACGCGGTGCTGGATTTTCCGATCAATCCGGAGCGCGTCGCGCCGGTGCTGCGGCGGCTGATCTCGCCGACCAAGACGCGCGCCCGCATCTATGACCGCGACGGCGTGCTGATCCTCGACAGCCGCAGCCTGTATGGCCGCGGCGACGTGATGCGGTTCGAGCTGCCGCCGCCCGCGATCGAGAAACCGGGCGTGGTCGAGCGCGCCATGATCGCGATCCGCACCTGGCTCAATCGCGGCGACCTGCCGCTCTATCGCGAGCTCGGACCCGAGAACGGCAACGGCTATCAGGAAGTCGCCGACTCGCTGAAGGGCCAGAAGAACTCGATGGTCCGGATCAACGACCGCGGCGAGATCATCGTCTCGGTCGCGGTGCCGGTGCAGCGCTTCCGCGCCATCCATGGCGCCCTGATGCTGTCGACCCAGGGCGACGACATCGACCAGATGGTCACCGCCGAGCGGCTGGCGATCCTCAAAGTCTTCGGTGTCGCCGCGGTGGTGATGTTCGTGCTGTCGGTGCTGCTGGCCTCGACCATCGCGGGCCCGGTGCGCCGGCTCGCCGACGCCGCCGAGCGCGTCCGCCGTCGCATCCGCGCACGCGTCGAGATCCCCGACTTCACCACGCGGCGCGACGAGATCGGCCATCTGTCCGGCGCGCTGCGCGACATGACCGATTCGCTGTATAACCGCATCGAGGCGATCGAAGCGTTCGCGGCCGACGTCTCGCACGAACTGAAAAATCCGCTGACCTCGCTGCGTTCCGCGGTCGAGACGCTGCCGCTGGCCAAGAACGAGAAGAGCCGCGGCCGGCTGCTGGCGGTGATCGAGCACGACGTCAAACGGCTCGACCGGCTGATCTCCGACATTTCCGACGCCAGCCGGCTCGACGCCGAGTTGCAGCGCCAGGACGCCGCCCCGGTCGACCTGCGCCGGCTGCTGACGACGCTGACGCTGGTCGCCAACGAGACCCGGCTCGGCACCCATGCGGCGGTCGATGTCCGATTCGAGGGGGCGCCGACCGACACCTTTTCGGTGCCCGGCCATGATTCGCGGCTGGGCCAGGTGATTTCCAACCTGCTGTCGAACGCGCAGTCGTTCTCCCGCGAGGGCGGCAAGGTCCAGATCGTTTGCCGCCGCCGCAAGACCGAGATCGAGATCGTGGTCGACGACGAAGGCCCGGGCATCCGCGACGACGCCTTCGACAAGATCTTCGAGCGCTTTTACACCGACCGGCCGCATCAGGGCTTCGGCCAGAATTCCGGCCTCGGCCTGTCGATCTCCAAGCAGATCGTCGAGGCCCATGGCGGCAAGATCCGCGCCGAGAACCGCCCCGGCCCGCGCGACGCCGACGGCGAGCCGACCGTTGCGGGCGCCCGCTTCGTGGTGCGGCTGCCTTCGATATGAGTGCGGCGACATGACCGCGGCAGCGCCCAGCATCCACGCCACCGCCGTCAAGGTCGGCGAGCGGGCGGTGCTGATCCGTGGTCCCAGCGGCACCGGCAAATCCCGCCTCGCCTTTGCGCTGATCGTCGCAGGGCGCAGCCGCCAGATCCCACCGGCGGAACTGATCGGCGACGACCGTGTCTTGCTGGAACGGCGCGGCGGCGCGCTATGGGTCAGGCCGGTGCCCGACCTCGCCGGGCTGATCGAGGTTCGCGGCCTCGGCATCCGGCGCTGCCCCTACGCCGCCGAAGCTGCGGTCGGCCTGGTCGTCGACCTCGCCGCGGTCGATGCGGGCCGGCTGCCGGACGCCGCCGCCTTGGCTGTGGAAGTGGACGGCGTCCAATTGCCGCGGATTCCGGTCGGCACAGACTACGATCCGCTGCCCTTGGTGGTGGCGGCTCTGACGACGGGCGACGGGCTGGCCCCTGCGACACAGTTGGACGATTGTTGGAAGGATTTTGGTAACCATATGAGCCACACTATCGTCACTGATTAGACCCGCCCTGGTTCCCGGTTTGTCCTTCGGTCGGAAGGAGAATCGCGAAGACCCCCTTGCATAGGGGCTCTGGATGGTCAAAGTGACCCGTTCGCGCGGTGCACCCAAGAAGCGCCCGCGAGGAGTTTCCGATGATTGGTCTGGTACTTGTGACCCACGGGCGCCTTGCCGACGAGTTCAAGGCAGCGCTGGAACACGTGATGGGGCCGCAGAAACAAATCGAAGCCGTCACGATCGGCGCCGAGGATGACGCCGATTTGTGTCGCAGCGACATCATCGAGGCGGTGAATCGCGTCGACAGCGGCGACGGTGTGGCAATTCTCACCGACATGTTCGGCGGCACGCCGTCGAACCTGGCGATCTCCTGCATGAGCCGGCCGAAAGTCGAAGTGCTCGCGGGCATCAATTTGCCGATGCTGGTGAAGCTGGCCAAGGTCCGCGAGGAGCGGACGCTTCCCGATGCCATCGCACTGGCCCAGGAGGCCGGCCGCAAATACGTCACCATCGCCAGCCGCGTCTTGGCCGGCAAATGACCGCAAACAGATGACCGCAGACCTGCCCCAGACCGCGCCCGACGCCGAGGCAGGTTCGCCCGCCGGAAAAGTCTCCCGCGAGATTCCCGTCACCAACAAGCGCGGCCTGCACGCCCGGGCCTCGGCCAAATTCGTACAGATGGCCGAGAAGTTCGACGCCGACATCACGGTGACGCGCAACGGCGAAACCGTCGGCGGAACGTCGATCATGGGCCTGATGATGCTGGCGGCCGGCATCGGCACCAGCGTGATCGTCTCGGCCACCGGCCCGCAGGCCAAGGAAGCCGTCGACGCGCTGGCCGAGCTGATGGCCAGCAAGTTCGGCGAAGAAGAGTAAGCCCGCTTACTTCGGGACGGCTGTCTCCGGCAACACCAGGAAGAACACGTCCTGCACGGTGCCGCCGGCGAGGCCGAACAGCGGCCGGCTGAGCCAGACCTTGCTGCGCAGAATCTGCTTCTGCCCCGCCACGATCTGCTCGGCGATCGCAAGACACCCCTGATCGGTTGCCGAGCACACCAGTGCGGCGCCGCGCGCCGTCGCTTCCGCCTTGAGCGCCGCGAGGTCCGACCGCTCGAACGACTGCGTATCGGTCCGCAGGTAATATGCTGTGTTCTCCGCCAGCACGGTCTCGCCTGCCACCAGCCCGATCGGCTGGGTGCTGTGGCGCTGCCATTCCCGCGCGATATCGTCGGCGAGCAGCGAGGCGTATTCGAACGGCTCCGGATGGCTGGTGGTGTGGATCACCACCGCGACGCCCGGCGCCGCCGCCAGGATCGCCAGCGCCAGCGCGGCGGCGCCAATCAGCACCTTGCGCAGCGCGTCGCGGCTCACGGTGATCAGCGGCGACGACAGCAGCACGATCGGCAGCAGCGTCCAGGCCGGCATCGTCCACAGCGGGACGATGCGGATGCCGCTGACCAGCGCCACCGGGGCCGGCAGCACCAGCATCAGCAATTGGATGGTGACGATCAGCCGGCGCTGCGGGTCGGCCGGCCAGGCGCTTTCGGCCAGCGCCGCGCGCGACGGCCGCAGCAGCGCCGCCCAGACGATCAGCGCCACCGCCGCATAGCCGACGCAGCCGGCCAGATAGCTCAGCGTATCGAGCAAGTTATGGACGAAGCCGTCGGACTCGTGCGCGGCCGCATAGGCGAAGGACGGAAACCGGTGCGCCACCAGCCAGGCAACATGCGGCGCCAGCACCAGGGCGCCGACAACGATCATCAGCCACGGCGCCGGCGACGCAAAGAACCGCCCGCGCCGCGGATCCAGCAGCGCGCCCAGCCCGAGCGCGCCGACCAGCACGATCGACCAGTATTTGCCGAGCATCGCGGCGCCGGCGAACAGCCCGGCCAGCGCCGGCCACAGCCAGCCCCGCGCCTCGAACGCCCGCAGGAAGCCGTAAATCGTCAGCGCCCAGAGCGGCAGCAGCACCGCATTGGCGTTGTATTTCAGCGCGATGAAATTGAAGAACGGGATGAAGGTCAGCAGCGCCAGCCCGAACAGCGCTTTTTCGGGCGCGAGATAGCGCCGCATCGTCCGCCAGGCGATGTACAGCGTCAGTGCGATGTTGACGGTTGCCAGCAGATGGAACGTGACGTCGGACACCGGCACCACGCTGAACCACGCGCGCGTCACCCAGGCCGAGAACGGCGGGTGCTTGTCGGTGCCGAACGCCAGATGCCGCGACCAGGCATACAGCTCGGAGACGTCGGCATGAACGTCGCGCGGCCAGGTGGCGATGGTCCGGTACGCGGTCCAGATCGCCGTATAGACCGCCAGCGACAGCACGACGGTGCGGTCCTGCCGCTTCGGATCGAGCAGCGCGTCGATCCAGCGATCGATCAAGGGCGGGGCGCGGGAAGTGGCAAGCGAGGTCATCCGGACCCTGGGCTGGAGGCAGGCGCGGCGGACATGATCCGCTTCCGCCGGTCCCGTCAAGCACGCCAAAAGCGGCGGTTTTTCGGGCGGTTGCGCCGTCCGTTCGCCTTGCCGGGCCGGAGTCCGGGTGCTATCTCGCGGCCATGACCACCGTCCCCATCGACAACATCCGCAACTTCTCCATCGTCGCCCATATCGACCATGGAAAGTCGACGCTCGCCGACCGCCTGATCCAGATCACCGGCGGCATGTCCGACCGTGAAATGGCCGGCAAGGAGCAGGTGCTCGATTCGATGGATATCGAGCGCGAGCGCGGCATCACCATCAAGGCGCAGACCGTGCGCCTGCACTACCGTGCCAAGGACGGCAAGGACTACATCTTCAACCTGATGGACACGCCCGGCCACGTCGACTTCGCCTACGAGGTGTCGCGGTCGTTGGCCGCCTGCGAAGGCTCGCTGCTGGTCGTCGACGCCTCGCAGGGCGTCGAGGCGCAGACGCTCGCCAACGTCTATCACGCGCTTGACGCCAACCACGAAATCGTCCCGGTGCTCAACAAGGTCGACCTGCCGGCCGCCGAGCCCGACAAGGTCAAGCAGCAGATCGAGGATGTCATCGGCCTCGACGCCTCCGACGCGGTGATGATCTCGGCCAAAACCGGCGTCGGCGTGCCCGACGTGCTGGAAGCGATCGTCACCCGGCTGCCGCCGCCGAAGGGCGACCGCGACGCGACGCTCAAGGCGCTGCTGGTCGACAGCTGGTACGACGTCTATCTCGGCGTCGTCGTGCTGGTGCGCGTCGTCGACGGCGTGCTGAAGAAGGGCCAGCGCATCCGCATGATGGGCACCGGCGCCGCCTACGATGTCGAGCGCGTCGGCTTCTTCACGCCCAAGATGGTCAATGTCGACGAGCTCGGCCCGGGCGAAGTCGGCTTCATCACCGCCGCCATCAAGGAAGTCGCCGACACCCGCGTCGGCGACACCATCACCGACGACAAGAAGCCGATCACCGAGATGCTGCCGGGCTTCAAGCCGGCCATCCCCGTAGTGTTCTGCGGCCTGTTCCCGGTCGACGCCGACGATTTCGAAACGCTGCGTGCCGCGATGGGCAAACTACGCCTCAACGACGCCAGCTTCTCGTTCGAGATGGAAACCAGCGCGGCGCTCGGCTTCGGCTTCCGCTGCGGCTTCCTCGGCCTGCTGCATCTGGAGATCATCCAGGAGCGGCTCAGCCGCGAGTTCGATCTCAATCTAATCGCGACCGCGCCGTCCGTGATCTATCACATGAAGCTCACCGACGGCACCGAGATGGAGATCCACAACCCAGTAGACATGCCGGACGTGGTCAAGATCGCCGAGATCCAGGAGCCGTGGATCGAAGCCACCATCCTGACGCCCGACGAGTACTTGGGCTCGGTGCTGAAGCTGTGCCAGGACCGCCGCGGCAATCAGAAGGAGCTGACTTACGTCGGCGCCCGCGCCATGGTGAAGTACGAACTGCCGCTCAACGCAGTGGTGTTCGACTTTTACGACCGGCTCAAGAGCGTGTCGAAGGGCTACGCCTCGTTCGACTATCACCTCACCGACTACAAGCCGGCGGATCTCGTCAAGATGCAGATCCTCGTCAACGCCGAGCCGGTCGACGCGCTGTCGATGCTGGTGCACCGGACCCGCGCCGAAGGCCGCGGCCGCGCCATGGTCGAGAAGATGAAGGAACTGATCCCGCCGCACATGTTCCAGATCCCGATCCAGGCGGCGATCGGCGGCAAGGTCATCGCCCGCGAAACCGTCCGCGCCCTGCGCAAGGACGTCACCGCCAAGTGCTACGGCGGCGACATCACCCGAAAGCGCAAACTTCTGGAGAAGCAGAAGGAGGGCAAGAAAAAGATGCGCCAGTTCGGCAAGGTGGACATTCCGCAGGAAGCGTTCATTGCGGCGTTGAAGGTGGATAGTTGATCCGTCGGCAGGCATGACACCAATAGCGGGGAACGTGGTTGTCTCGATCGAGATACACGAGGCCCGAGATGAGCCCGATCGTCAAATACCAGCCCGAGGACAATGCGGCCTACATCCGCTTGCCGCGCGGCGAGATTCTGGAAAGCGCTGAAGTCGCCCCGAACGTCATCTTCGATTACGACGCCAATGGCCGCATCGTCGGCATCGAACTACTTGATGCACGCGCGCAGTTGGCAGCCGAGTTACTGACGGATGCTGCCTAGCAGAACGATCATAAACTCCAATGCTGTGCATCAGGCTTCGCATGGGTTGTTAGATTCTTGCGGTTACGTGCTGGAAAGAACCGCGAGCGTTTGTCTACAATGCATTGGTCGATCGCAGTCGCGGGGCGAAATCTCAATCGGAATCACTTATGATCCGGAAGCCGCCCGGCAATGCGGGCAACGCTGCGGAGTAGCGATCCGCCTGCTCCTCCACCGCATCCCCCAAACGGCCGTCATTCGCCGGCGGCTTCCATCTCGTCGTGCCGGGCGATCGGGTCCCAATCATAGCCGTTCGGCCAGGTCGAAATCAGCGTCTTCGTTGAAGGCGATATCCGATCTGTTACGTTGCCGTTACGCCAACCGATCCCGATAAGCCGGGCTTCCAAACGGCGGCCGACCCTGCGGCGTCCCTCATCGAGCAGCTGCGGGCGCGGGGCAAGCGGCCGATTGTGTGGCCTTAGGCAGCAAACACCAAGCTGGACAAGCTGTCACATCAACCTGACATTTTTGTCAGCCTTGATTTACGGGTTCCAACATTGATTTTCTAAATCTACGGCTTGATCCAGACAAAGGAATCGTCTATCTTCTGGCTCATGGAAACACCAAACCCAAGCCTTGAAGACGTGAAGCGACGCCGCGCCCAAAACGCGGCCGAGCGAAAGCGTCACGAAGACAGCATCGCTGCGCTCTTGGTAGAAGATCAGGAACTGGCAGTGGCGGAAAGGGTTTTGGAGCGCCTGTTTGCCAGTGCGTCGCCCCCGCCGCCCCCTCCCATTTCACCCCCGCCGACGTTGCTCAAAGGCGTGTCAGACTTGGTCGCTCCACCCCTTCATGCGGTAAATGTCGCCGCGATGACTGTGGAGGAGGCGATTACCCACGTCCTGCTCATCAATTCAAATCCTTGGATGACCGCCAACGAAATCCAAGACGCAGCAAAGTGGTACGGCAAAGACATCCCGATGGCGTCGATTTCACCGACGCTTTCCAACATGAAGGGGAAAAAGGTCGTTCGAGACGGTCGCAAGGTGGCTCTAGCGAGCCGCATCAATCAGAAACCGTCAAAAAATACAGAGGGCCCAGCCGATATTTTCAGCTGAGCCCTCCATCGGGGATGGCATGGTGCGTGCGGTCGGTTGTCCACCTGGCGTGCACGAGGGTTCGAGTCCCTCCATCTCCACCGTATTCACCGCCGTATGGGATCGGCCTAGGAAACTGACCCATCCGGCAAGCGCAACCCCTAAACCCCTACGGGGAGGTCTAGGAGTATCCCATGTGGCAAGCCGCCTTATTAGAATGACAGGCTACCCAGCCCAAATAATATATCAGAATCAGCGATCTCGTCTAGCGCGGCATGGATATGCCGCGCTAGATTTCGTCATCAATGAATAAGGTTCCGCCGTTGACCAATGCAGCTTTCATTGCCGCTAGATTGTTCTCAATGGGGCACGCGGCGGGTCTTTGAAACTCCCGCACGGTCTAAAGGGAAACGCTTGCGGCTTGAGCTAGCTCATCCTGGGACCAGTCAAGCCAAGCTCTGGCTGCGCAACATTGTTGAGGCGTCATACATCGGAGATAGCTCGTTTTTGATATCGGCCAGGCGGTCCCGGATGCGGACGACCTCGTTGAACAGGTCGGCGCGCTTCGTCAGCCAGCCGGAAACGGTATTATCGTAAGTCTCTGTGCGGGGGCGTCGGATTGTATCTGACATGCTTGCATTGCGTGTGAATCACACAGAAGCTGGAACCCGTGGCTTGGTGATTTGCTGCCTAATGCCGCGATTGTGCACAGCGGGCGGACACGCGCGATCCCCAGTTTCTGGCCGATCTCCCCCGCGAAGCCGCGATGATGGCGAGCCATCCCGAGAATGATGCGCTTGATGATTGGATCGAGCAGGTCACCGATTGGGAGGCGTGGAGGCACTCGTAGTCCGAATGAGCGTAGCGGCATCCGGGTCTTTAAAGGTGCGTTGCGCTCCCCGGATGTAGCTTCGCTCATCCGGGCTACGGGACTACTTGCCCCCCTCTACCCAAACAACACCCGATCCACCGCATGCAGATCCTTCGGGTCAAAGTACTTCTTCACCCATGCGTCCGTGGTGCCGAGGAACCAGCCGGCGTCGACGGCGGCTTGGGCTTTGGAGGCTTTTGGCGCGGCTGACTTGGCTTTGGTTTTCTGCTTGGCGGTCTTGCTCTTGTCGTTGCGGGCGACGCTGTCGAGGAAGTTGAAGTGGTCGACCAGCGCCAAGGCCTCGATCGCGAACACGGTGGCGACGTCGCCGTCGCGGATCGCCAGCAGGTTGTCGCCGTTGTTGGTCTCGCCGCCGGTGGCGAGGTTGGAGGAGCCGCAGAACACCACGGGGTCGTCGCCGTTGAAGCCGCACACCACGAATTTGTGGTGGATCTGGTGTTTGACGCCGCCGATGTTCGGCACCTGGTTGAACGGCGGCGGCAGCTGGGTGTCGACCGGCTTGCCGGTCACGAGCACGCCCGTCGTCTTGCCGAGCGGATACAGATAGATGCCGTCCGGATTGTCCGAGATACCGAAGCTGAAGATATTCGTGTTCTTGTGCAGCGTCTTCAGCGCCTCGTAGACCGGGCTGTTGCCATTGGCCATCTCCATCACGGCGAACAGCACGCTGCCCTTGCCCTTGCGCACCTTGGCTTCCTTGGCGATGCGACCCACGATCGGATCGAGCGCGCGGGCGGCGCCGTCGTCGTCGTGCGGCGCGAAGGTGAAGTCGGTGGCCGGCGTGGTCTTCGAGGTCGTCGAGAAGGTCTGCTGCGACCAGTCTGACTTGATGAACGCCGCCTTCTTGACGTCGGTGGCCCACACCTCTTCGAACACGCCGGCATAGAGGCCGGCGACCTGCGCGTCGGTGTAGATCACGATGTGGTTGGAATTGACGTAGAGACCGGTCACCGAGAAATTGGTCGAGCCGGTCATCACCTTGACGGGGCTGGTCTTGCGCGCCCCGACGCGGGAGACGATGAACACCTTGTCGTGCGCGTAGCGGCCGAAATGGCCGCGCTTGATCAGCTCGCGTTTACCGGCCGCCTTTTCGAACAGCTCGGTGAATTCGTCCTCGGGCTTGGGATCGCTGGCGCTGTGATGCAGCGCGGCGTTGTCGAGGATGATGCGGATGCGGCCCTGCTTGGCGAGCTTGAGCAGGCGCTGGATCAGGTCGGGCTCATTGAGGTCGTAGGCGAACACATCGATCGTGAGAGACTTGTCGGCCAGCACCTCGTCGAGGATCGCGAACATCTTCTCGCGCGCGGTGAAGCCGAGCCACTGATATTCGTCCGCGTAGGTGAAGGTCTCGCCGCGCGCATTGGTGCCGGAGACTTCCGAGGTGTCGAACAGCAGCTCGTGCCCGGCCGGCTGGATCTTCGCCTTCAGGCCGAAATGATTCACGAAGGCCTGCGACTGGGTGTAGCCGCGGGTGAAGCCGAGTTCGAGCCCGGCCTTGGCGAAATGATTGACTTCGACCTTCACGGAAGCACTAAGCGCAGGATCGAGCGGCAGCAGCACGCCGTCGTCGAAATAGCGCGGCGTCACCGTGTAGGTGTAGGGGCCGAGAAACGGCGTCAGCCCCTGGTGATTGACGCCGGGCACATGCAGCCAGCGGAATTTGTGAATCGGCGCGTTGATGCTGGAGCGCGCCGGCTCCTTCGGGTCCTGGGCGTGGTCGGCCGGCGTCTTGAACTGCAGCTCGTTGTAGATGTAGTACGCGGCGCCGCCCTGCGGCTGGGCCTGGATGGTGAAGCCGGCGAGGTTCTTGCCGTCCGCCTTGCTGGCGAGGTTGAACGCCAGCAGCGTCTTGGCGTCGCCCCGATACGCGACCAGTGTCAGGCTGCCCTTCGTCGCAACGACCTTGGCCATCTCGGCCTCCCTGAAAATGATCTGAAACTATCAATCTGCTAATCGGCGCATTATCGCACGCCGCCGCGCGCCCGCAATCGGCGCGGGAGGTGGCATGGTAGCAAAATGCGATGACGCTTTGGCTGCGCTGCGAAAGCGCGACTGACCAAATCCGCACAATTTCGGCTCGCAGCCGGCATCGCCCGCGCCGAATTGCCGCGCATCGCGACGCCGATGTTTGCGACAGATCACGCTGCGCCGACGCGGCCCGCCGCATGCTGTGAGGATCGACCACGACGCCCGCCGGATATGCGATCGCGCGGGCCTGGACAATGCAGATGACCACCCCGATCACCACCTTGCCGCTCGCTCCCGAATTCGACGCCGCCATTCGCATCGCCGAGCCGGATGCCGACCTGCTCGACGCGCTGGTGCGCAGCGACGATCCGGACGATCAGGCACGCATTCTGGCGCGGGTTGTGCTGGCGGCGTTCGATCAGTACTACGCGGTGTCGCGGCGGATTCCGGCGCTCGCCAAGGCGGCGTTCGAGGCGCGCGACTGGTCGCTGACGGTGCGGCTGTCGAAGGCGCGGATCGGGCTCTACACCACCTGCATCGACCAGCTGGTGCCGCCGCTGAAGGCCGGCCTGCCCGAGCTGGTCAAGCACGAGCAGCTCTGGTCGCGCGCCGAGGCCGAGCTGCTGGCGGCAATCGCCGGCCGCTACGAGGCCGACTTCGCCTTCGCGTTCTGGCATTCGCTGCGCCGCAAGCTGGTCGACGACGAGTGGCGGCCGGTGTCCTACGATTCCGGCCCGGCGGCGCGGCCGCCGGCCTCGTCAGCGCCGATCCTCGACGCCACGGTGACGACGCTGCCGATCCGCCCGGCGGTGATCCGCGACATTCTCCTCAGCGCTGGCCTGGATGCGCCGTGGCGCGATCTCGACGGCGACGCCGCGCTTGCGGCGGCTGCGATCGAAGCGGCACTGGAGCCGCTCGGCCCGCGGGACGGCGAGCCGGCGCGGATCGAGATCGCGCAGTCCGGCTTCTTCCGCAATCGCGGCGCCTGCCTGATCGGCCGCGTCAAGCTGCGCGAGCACGCCGACATGCCGCTACGCAGCATCCCGCTGCTGATCGCGCTGCTCAATGAGGACGACGGCTTGGTCGTCGATGCCGTGCTGACCGACAGCGACGAGCTGCAATTCGCCTTCTCGTCGACGCTCGCTAATTACCACGCCACCAACCCGCATTATCACGAGCTGGCGCGGCTCCTCTACGAGCTGATGCCGAAGCGGCCGCTCGGCACGCAATATTCCTGCATCGGCTTCCATCACCTCGGCAAGGTCGCGGTGATGACCGAGATCCTCGCCGAGCATCAGCGCAGCAAAGAGCGGCTCGCCACCGCGCCGGGCTTCAAGGGCACGGTGGCGATCGCCTTCACCATGCCGTCCTCGGCTTATGTGCTGAAGATCATCCGCGACCATCCGACCGACGACTACAAGTTCGATTATTTCGACGGTCTGGACGCGGTGCTGCGCAAATACAATCTGGTGCACGAGATCGACCGCGCCGGCTCGATGCTCGACAACATCATCTATTCCAACGTCAAGCTCGATCGCACCATGTTCGCGCCGGATCTGCTCGACGAGCTGCTCGAGGCCGGCATCGGGACGGTGACGATGGAGCGCGGCGCGCTGGTGTTCCGGCATCTGATCGTGCAGATCAAGCTGACGCCGCTGCCGCTCTATCTCGGCACGGCGAAGCCCGGCGACGCCCGCGCCGCGGTGGTCAACCTCGGCGACTGCATCAAGAACAACGCCGCAGCCGATATCTTCAACAAGGACCTCGACGGCCGCAACTACGGCGTCAGCCGCATCCGCAAGGTGTATCTGTTCGACTACGACGCGGTCGAGCCGCTCACCGCCGTCAAGGTGCGCAGGCCCGATGAACCGCGCATCGAGTTCGAAGACGGCGTCGTGTTCCGCCCCGCCGACATGCTCGACGGCCTGCGCATCGACGACCCGTCTCTCCGCCGCGTCTTCCGCGACGCGCATCCGGAGCTGATGCAGGCGGAGTATTGGCAAGGCCTGCAGCAGGCGCTGCGCGCGGGCAAAGTGCGGCGGGTGATGAACTACCCGGCGGCAAGGCGGCTGCGGGCCTAAAGGTCAAGCTCCCGGTCTTGTTTCCTGGCTCCTGCGCGGCTCCTGCGGCGGCTCAATCGAGCGGGACACGGCCAAACCAACCAGCCCTCATCCTGAGGAGCCCGGCGACGCCGGGCGTCTCGAAGGATGAGCTGCAGGGCAACGCGCGCACCAAGGGCGTGGCGCGGCCCATCCTTCGAGACGCCGCGCGGCGCGCGGCTCCTCAGGATGAGGCGGAGTGTGTGGCGAGCGCCGTAGGCGAACCATGGCTTGGCAATGCGTCGGCAATCCCCGCCCTTGCCGAACCCCGCCGCCGCCTCTACCTGTTCGAAGCTGTTTTCGGACGAGGATCCCCGCCCATGCTCGATGCCGCCATCAAGGCGCTGACTCAGATTCTGTCGCCGCCGATGCGCTCCATTCTGTGGCGGTCGATCGGCTTCGCGCTGGCGCTGATCGCGGTGGCGGCGATCGCGCTGCAGCGGCTGCTGAGCTGGGGCGCGTCCGCCAGCGAGCTGTGGGCCGAGACCGCGCTCGGCGGCTTTCAGACGCCGCTGCACATCCTGTCGTGGGTGATCTCGATCGCGGCCGGGCTCGGCATCGTGGTCGGTGCGGTGTTCCTGATGCCGGCGGTGACCTCGCTGGTGGCCGGCATCTTCGTCGACGAAGCCGCCGAACATGTCGAGCGCGAGTACTATCCGAACGAACAGCCCGGCGTGGCGTTGCCGGTCGGCATCGCGATGATCGAAACGATCAAGACCGCGCTGCTCACCATCCTGGTGTATCTGATCGCGCTGCCGTTCCTGCTGGTCGGCGGCATCGGCGTGATCGTGTTCTTCGTCGCCACCGCCTGGCTGCTCGGCCGTGAATATTTCGAGCTGGCCGCGATGCGGTTTCGTCCCGCCGCCGAGGCCAAGGCGATGCGGCGCGACAACGCCACCACGGTGTTCATCGGCGGCCTGATCATCGCGGCCTTCGTGTCGATCCCGATCGTCAATCTGGCGACGCCGCTGTTCGGCATGGCCTTCATGGTCCATCTGCACAAGCGCCTGTCCGGCTCCCGCCCGGAAATCATCGCGCCGGACCGGCGTCGGGTGACAATGAGCTGAGCGGCGTCGCCGTCTCAGCCCGGGCGCCTCAACAACAACCCACGTCATTGCCGGGCTTGACCCGGCAATCCATCGTCTTCTCAAGAAGCTTTCTCTTGCGCGCTTTCGCGCGCGATGGATGCGCGGGCCTTCGCCGCGCCGATGCGGCTTCGGCCGCGCAGGCGGGTCAAGCCCGCGCATGACGCTTCGTTGGGTTACTGCGGCGGCGCTTACTTCTCCCGCGCTTCACTACCGAAGCGGCGCTTCACCGCATGCGCGACTTCCTGCGCGGCGCCGCCGACGATCATCAGCACGAAGCTGGCGAAATGGGACATCTTCATCGCAAGGCTCTCCGTTCGAGCCGGGCGCGTGACGAATCGAGTGGATGATCACCGCAGCCGGTAGCAACCAGGTCCGTCGAACGCGCTCGTTGCGACTGATATTGGACTGCTTTGGCCGGCTTCAAACCGGAATCACGCGTTTCACGAACGATTTCACGCTTGTCATGAGGCACGGACAGTTTTCGTCAGGCGCCCGCGTCACGGTCGCCGCGCGCTTGGCCGCGAATGTCCGGATCAGCTGACGCCTGGTGTCAACCGGATGATCCCGACGGCTGTTCTTGTGCACCATGGCGGGAGTTGTCACTCCGGCGCGCGCGATCCGGTCCCTAACTAATTACCAGCATTCAGATAAACCGCCGCACGCCTGGAACCCTGCGAACGCTCCGCATTTGACAGCTTGCGCCGGCGATGGTGCCATGCGCCCAACAACGAGAACGTCGGCATGCAGCGCGCCCTCAACGACAATCATCCCCGCAAGCCTTTCGCCGCATCGCTCGCCAAGCCGAACTGGACCGAAGACGGCCTCGACTGGCCGCATCGCCAGACCAGCGCCTTCGTGCATGCCGGCGGGCTGCGCTGGCACGTGCAGCAGATGGGCCGCGGACCGGTGGTGTTGCTGCTGCACGGCACGGGCGCGGCGACGCATTCCTGGCGCATGCTGGCGCCGCTGCTCGCCGAGCACTTCACCGTCGTGGCGCCCGATCTGCCCGGCCACGGCTTCACCGAAACCCCCGACGCGTCGCGGATGTCGATGGCCGCGATGGCGCAGGATCTCGCCGCGCTGCTGCGGGGGCTCGGCCATCAGCCGGTGATGGTGGCGGGCCATTCGGCCGGCGCCGCGGTGGCGGCGCGGATGTGCCTCGACGGCAGTATCGCGCCGTCCGCATTGGTCGGCCTCAACGCCGCGCTGCTGCCGATCGGCGGCGCCGCCAGCCGCTACATGCTGCCGCTGGCACGAATGCTGGCGACCAGCGCGCTGGTGCCGCGGCTTGTAGCGCGCTTCGCCCGCAATCCCGGCATGGTCGAACGCATGGTCGCCGACACCGGCTCATCACTCGAGCCTGCCGGCATCGATTACTATCGCCGCCTCGTCGGCTGTCCCGGCCATGTCGCGGCGGCGATCCGGATGATGGCGAGCTGGCGACTCGACGAACTCGCCGCGCAGCTGCCGCAGCTCGCGCCACGCCTGCTGCTGATCGCCGGCAGCAACGACAAGACCATCGCCGCGAAGGATGCGACCCGCGTGCAGGCGATGGTGCCGGGCGCACGCGTCGAAGTGATGCAGGGCCTCGGCCACCTCGCCCACGAAGAACGCCCGCACGACGTCGCCGGTCTGATGACCGAGCTGGCGCGCGAAGTCGGGCTGCTCCCGCCGATGGTGGCGGCGGCGGAGTAATCACCGCTCCAAACACCCCGCATCGTTGCCCTGGAAGATCGAAGCCCTCTCCACACCCACAAACGTCATCGCCCGGCTCGTCCGGGCGACCCAGTATTCCAGAGCGTTCGTGATGACGCGCATGCCCTGCAATACTGGATCCCCCGCATGCGCGGCGGATGACGGGTGGTGGATGGGGCGCGGCCGTGCTTCCCCCTCCCGTCATTGCCGGGCTCGACCCGGCAATCCATCCTCTTTGCAAAGACTCTTGTGGCGCGCTGACGCGCGCGATGGATGCGCGGGCCTTAGCCGCGCCGAAGGGGCTTCGGCCCCGCAGGCGGGTCGAGCCCGCGCCTGACGGCCTGTGAGATAGCGCAGGCCTCGTCGCTAAACCGACGTAGTTCGGCGGCATTGCTCCTTGGAAACGATTTGTCTCGCCCGTCAGACGGCGAGGGCATGCTCAAGGAGATCGCATGGTGAGGTCGCTCGGATTCTGCCGCGTCGCGTTGCTGGCGATGCTGGTCGCCACAACCTCGCTGGCGCCGCTGCATGCGCAGGACGCTGCACCGGCCGCCGCGCACGGCAAGTCCGCCGGCGGCGGATCGACCGGCAAGGCCGCAGCCTCCGAAACGGAAGCCGATCGGCTGCCACCCGATTCCATGACCAAGCAGACGCTGACTCTCCCCGGGCGCAGCCTCGCCTTCACCGCCACTGCCGGCAGCATCCGGCTGTTCAACGACAAGAGCGAGCCGCAGGCCGACATCGCCTACACGGCCTATCAACTCGATAGCGCCGACGCGCGGACCCGGCCGGTGACGTTCCTGTTCAACGGCGGACCGGGCGCCTCTTCGGCGTGGCTGCAGCTCGGCGCTGCCGGGCCGTGGCGGCTGCCGCTGGCCGGCGATGCCGCGTCGGCCTCGGCGACGCCGGCGCTGCTGCCGAACGCCGAGACCTGGCTCGATTTCACCGACCTCGTCTTCATCGACCCGGTCGGCACCGGCTACAGCCGTTTCGTTGCCTCCGGCGAAGACGTGCGCAAGAAGTTCTATTCTGTCGACGGCGACATCGCGGCGCTGTCGCTGGTGATCCGCCGCTGGCTGGAAGCGCACGACCGGCTGCTGTCGCCGAAATACGTCGCCGGCGAAAGCTATGGCGGCATTCGCGGCCCGCGCGTGGTGCGCGACCTGCAGACCAAGCAGGGCGTCGGCATCAAGGGCCTGATCCTGGTGTCGCCGGTGCTCGACTTCCGCGAACTCTCAGGCTCGAGCCTGCTACAGTATGTGACGCGTCTGCCCAGCATGGCCGCGGTGGCGCGGCAGCAGAAGGGTCCGGTCACGCGCGCCGCGATGGCCGATGTCGAGACCTACGCACGCGGCGAGTACTTGGCAGATCTGCTCAAGGGCGAGGCCGATCAGGACGCGACCAAGCGCCTGTCGGATCGCGTCGCTGCGCTGACCGGCATCGATCCGGCCGTCAGCCGGCGATTGGCGGGACGATTCGACACCTCCGAATTCCAGCGCGAATTCGCCCGCGCCAGCGGCAAGGTCACCGGCCGGTTCGACGGCTCGGTGCAGGGCCTCGATCCATTTCCGGATTCCAGCGACGGCCAGTTCGGCGACCCCTCCGCCGACGCGCTGATCGCGCCGCTGACCAGCGCGGCGGTCGACCTCACCCGCAGCAAACTCAATTGGCGGCCGAGCGGCTCGTATCAGTTGCTCAACGGCGCGGTCTCCGGCCAATGGGATTTCGGCCGCGGCCGGCATCCGGTCGAATCCGTGACGCAGCTGCGCCAGATCCTCGCGGTCGATCCGAAGCTTCGCGTGCTGGTCACCGGCGGCCTGTACGACCTCGCCGCGCCGTATTTCGGCAACCAGATCGTGCTCGACCAACTACCGCCGACCCTGGCGCAGAACCGCGTCAACCTGATCGTCTATCCCGGCGGCCACATGTTCTACGCCGACGACCCCTCGCGGCAAGCGCTGCGGGACGACGTCAAGGCGATGATGAAGTAACAACACCCGAAGAAACAAACCATCCAGGCAACAACCTATGAGCCGTCATCCTGAGGCGCTCG
>NZ_JBMDXE010000189.1:0-2740 GCF_048594845.1 Rhodopseudomonas sp.
CCACATCCCCGAGATGCTGGACCTATTGGGCAACGGCAAGCATCGCGAAGCCTTGGAGCTGATCGAAAGCTGCAATCCGCTGCCCAACGTCACCGGCCGCGTCTGCCCGCAGGAACTGCAGTGCCAGGGCGTCTGCACCCACACCAAGCGACCGATCGAGATCGGCCAGCTCGAATGGTACCTGCCCGAGCATCAGAAGCTGGTCGACCCGAACGCCAATGCGCGCTTCGCCGGCCGCATCTCGCCGTGGGCGGCGGCGGTCAAGCCGCCGATCGCCGTCGTCGGCTCGGGTCCGTCCGGCCTGATCAACGCGTACTTGCTGGCGGTCGAAGGCTTCCCGGTCACGATTTTCGAGGCGTTCCACGATCTCGGCGGCGTGCTGCGCTACGGCATCCCTGAATTCCGCCTGCCCAACCAACTGATCGACGACGTTGTCGAGAAGATCATCCTGCTCGGCGGCCGCTTCGTGAAGAATTTCGTGGTCGGCAAAACGGCCACCTTGGAAGACCTGAAGGCCGAAGGCTTCTGGAAGATCTTCGTCGGCACCGGCGCCGGCCTGCCGACCTTCATGAACGTGCCCGGCGAGCATTTGCTCGGCGTGATGTCGGCCAACGAGTTCCTGACCCGCGTCAACCTGATGCGCGGCCTGGATGACCGCTACGAGACGCCGCTGCCCGAAGTGAAAGGCAAGAACGTGTTCGTGATCGGCGGCGGCAACACCGCGATGGACGCGGCGCGCACCGCCAAGCGGCTCGGCGGCAACGTCACCATCGTGTATCGCCGCACCAAGAGCGAGATGCCGGCCCGTGTCGAGGAGCTGCATCACGCACTGGACGAAGAGATCAATCTCGCGGTGCTGCGCGCGCCGCGCGAATTCATCGGCGACGACCACACCCACTTCGTCACCCACGCGCTGCTCGACGTCAACGAGCTCGGCGAACCCGACAAGTCCGGCCGCCGTAGCCCGAAGCCGACCGGGCAGATCGAACGCGTGCCGGTCAATCTCGTGATCATGGCGCTCGGCAACACCGCCAATCCGATCATGAAGGACGCCGAGCCGGGCCTGAAGACTAATAAGTGGGGCACCATCGAGGTCGAGGAAGGCTCGCAGCGCACCTCGATCAAGGACGTCTACACCGGCGGCGACGCCGCCCGTGGCGGCTCCACCGCGATCCGCGCGGCCGGCGACGGCCAGGCGGCCGCTCGTGAAATCGTCGGCGAGATTCCGTTCACGCCCGCTGAGATCAAGAACCGGGTCGAACGCGCCGCGAAGTACACCGAGCTCGGCCAGGTGGCGCAGACCATCGTGGGCAAGGTGCCGCTCGCCGGCGGCATCGTCGAGTTCACGGTGCGGGCGCCGATGGTGGCGCGCTCGGCGCAGGCCGGGCAGTTCGTCCGCGTGCTGCCGTGGGAGAAGGGCGAACTGATCCCGCTGACGCTGGCCGATTGGGACGCTGAGAAAGGCACCATTGCTCTGGTGGTGCAGGGCATGGGCACCTCGTCGCTGGAGATCAACCGCATGGCGATCGGCGATGCGTTCAGCGGCATCGCCGGCCCGCTCGGCCGCGCCAGCGAGCTGCATCGCTACGAAGGCAATCAGACCGTGGTGTTCTGCGCCGGCGGCGTCGGCCTGCCGCCGGTGTATCCGATCATGCGCGAGCACCTGCGGCTGGGAAACCACGTGACGCTGATCTCCGGCTTCCGCGCCACGGAGTTCCTGTTCTGGACCGGCGACGACGAGCGTGTCGGGAAGCTGAAGAAGGAGTTCGGCGACCAGCTGTCGCTGATCTACACCACCAACGACGGCTCCTACGGCGTCAAAGGCTTCGTCACCGGCCCGCTGGAAGAGATGATGAAGGCCAACCAGGAAGGCAAAGGCCGCACCATCGCCGAAGTGATCGCCATCGGCCCGCCGCTCATGATGCGGGCAGTGAGCGACCTCACCAAGCCCTATGGCGTCAAGACCGTGGCGAGCCTCAACTCGATCATGGTGGATGCGACGGGAATGTGCGGCGCCTGCATGGTGCCGGTGACCATCGACGGCAAGATGGTCCGCAAGCACGCCTGCATCGACGGCCCGGAAATCGACGCCCACATCATCGACTGGGACAAGTTCCTCCCCCGTTTCAGCGCGTTCAAGGCGCAGGAACTGCAGAGCAAGAAGAAGCACGGGTTCGCGTAAGCGCGAAGTCGTAGTCTCGTCATTGCGAGCGAAGCGAAGCAATCCAGCTCCGAGCACCGAACTGGATTGCTTCGTCGCTTCGCTCCTCGCAATGACGGAGAGGCTTTCGCTGAAATAGCCGGGTTCGCCCGGCCTTTTCGTTGGCGTCCCCGGCGGATCTGGGGCCTGGAAAGGGGTGTCAAAAGCCTCGGGACCCCTTAAGTTGCGGCCATGCCGAAAATCTCCAAATCCGCCGCCGCACCGTCCGCCCCCACGCCCCCTGCCCCCGCCGGCATCAAGCCGCCCGGCACGGGCGACCATGTGTTCCTGGTCGATGGCTCGTCCTACATCTTTCGCGCCTATCACGCGCTGCCGCCGCTGAGCCGCAAGTCGGACGGGCTGCAGGTCAACGCCGTGCTCGGCTTCTGCAACATGCTGTGGAAGCTGTTGCGCGACATGCCGCCGGATAACCGGCCGACGCACCTGGCGATCATCTTCGACAAGTCGGAAGTCACGTTCCGCAACGAACTCTATCCCGACTACAAGGCGCACCTGCCGCCGGCGCCGGACGATCTGATC
>NZ_JBMDXE010000019.1:0-26536 GCF_048594845.1 Rhodopseudomonas sp.
CAAGGGGGAGGGGAGAAGACATCAACCGGCCGCTCTGACCTCGATTGCGGGGTTCAGCAACGGCACCTCGGGCAGAGCCATCAAGGCGGGTTTGGCGAAATGGTAACCCTGGAACAGCGAAATTCCGGCTGCACGCAGCACGGCGCATTCCTGTTCGCATTCCACGCCTTCGGCGAGCACGCGGATATCCAGTTCGCGGGCGATGCCGACGATTCCCGCCACGATCGCCTGCTTGGCGCGGCTGAGATGGATGTCGCGCAGCACCTCCATGTCGATCTTGATCAGGTCCGGCTGCAGCTTGGCCAGGAGGCCGAGGCCGGCATAGCCGGCGCCGAAATCGTCGAGCGCGGTCATGAAGCCGAGCGCGCGATAGGCCTCGATGATCTTGTTGAGGCGCGGCACGTCGAGCATGCGCTCGTTCTCGGTGAACTCGAACATCAGGTTCCGGTGCGGGAACTGCGCGCGCCTGGCGGCGGCGAGCGACTTCTGAATGCAGGCGCTGGGTTCGTACACAGCGTTCGGCATGAAGTTGATCGACAGCCGTGTGCACGGATCATTGAACAGCTTGCCGGCGGTTTCGATCGCCAGCACGCGCGCCGCCTGGTCGAAGCGGTAGCGCATTTCGTCGGTGACCTGCGACAGGATCATGCCGGCGGGCTCGCCGTTCGGACCGCGAACCAGCGCTTCGTAACCCCACACCCGCTGCGCGGAGAGATCGACGATCGGCTGGAAGGCCATCTTCATCTCGAACGGAACCGCGATGCCGTCCTGGCATCCGGTGCAGACAGAATTCATGAGAGACCTTCCATACGGCGCGAGGACATCCCGACCGTAGACGCGCTTCTCTACCGCAACGTTAAGTCGACACGGCGCCAAGGCAATTAGTTCGCCGATGTCATTTGATACAAACCGTAACAACCTGTGGAGCCCGAGCCGATGAGCTACAGCAACTTCAAGATCGAGACCGACGCCGACGGCATCGCGCTGGTCACCTGGGACCTGCCGGGCAAGTCGATGAACGTGCTCGACACCAAGACCATCGAGGAACTCGCGGCGATCGCGGAAGCGACCGGCAAGGATGCGGCCGTCAAGGGCGTGGTGATTACGTCCGCCAAGGAGGCGTTCTGCGCCGGCGCCGACCTGTCGATGCTGGAGAACATGACCAAGCAGTTCGCCCAGCTCAAAAAGGACAAGGGCGAGGAAGCCGCGCAGCAGATGCTGTTCGACGAGAGCCGCAAGCTGTCGCAGATCCTGCGTGGCATCGAGACCGGCGGCAAGCCTTGGGTGGCGGCGATCAACGGCATGGCACTCGGCGGCGGCTTCGAAGTGACACTGGCCTGTCACTACCGTGTCGCGGCCGATAATCCGAAGACCCGTCTCGGCCTGCCCGAGATCAAGGTCGGCCTGTTCCCGGGCGGCGGCGGCACCCAGCGCATTCCACGCATCGTCAATCCGCAGGAGGCGATGACCATCCTGCTCAAGGGCGACCAGATCAAGCTCGACAAGGCCAAGGCGCTGAAGCTGGTCGACGACGTGGTGCCGGCCGATCAACTGATCTCGGCCGCCAAGGCCTGGATCAAGAACGGCGGCAAGGCGGTGGCGCCGTGGGACGTGAAGGGCTTCAAGCTGCCCGGCGGCCCGGTGTTCTCCAAGCAGGGCATGATGATGTTCCCGGCCGGCAACGCCATCTATCGCCGCGAAACCTACGACAACTCCCCGGCCGCCCGCGCCATCATGAGCTGCGTCTATGAGGGGCTGCAGGTGCCGATGGACGTCGCGCTGCGCATCGAGTCGCGTTACTTCGCGCACGTGCTGCAGACCAAGGAAGCGGCCGCGATGATCCGCAGCCTGTTCCTGTCGATGCAGGAGCTCAACAAGGGCGCGCGCCGTCCGCAGGGCGTGCCGCCCACCAAGGTCAAGAAGCTTGCCATCATCGGCGCCGGCTTCATGGGCGCCAGCGTTGGCTACGTGTCGGCCAAGGCGGGCATCGACGTGGTGCTGATCGATCGCGACCAGGAGAGCGCCGACAAGGGCAAGGCGCACTGCAAGGGCGTGATCGACGGCCTCGTCGCCAAGGGTCGTGCCAAGCCGGCCGACGCCGAGGCGCTGATGTCGCGCATCACCGCGACCGCCGACTTTAACGCGATCTCGGATGCCGATCTGGTCATCGAAGCTGTGTTCGAGGATCGCAAGGTCAAGGCCGAGACCTACGCCAAGGCGCAGCCGCTGCTCAAGGAAGGCGCGATCTTCGCCTCCAACACTTCGACGCTGCCGATCAATTCGCTGGCCGAGGAGTTCAAGGATCAGTCGAAGTTCATCGGCATCCACTTCTTCTCGCCGGTTGAGAAGATGATGCTGGTCGAAGTGATCCTCGGCAACAACACCAGCGATGCGACGCTCGCGGCCGCGCTCGACTACACCCGCCAGATCGGCAAGACCCCGATCGTGGTCAACGACTCGCGCGGCTTCTTCGCCAACCGCTGCGTGCTGCGCTTCACCGCCGAAGGCCTCGAGATGCTGATGGAAGGCGTCCCGGCGCCGATGATCGAGACCGCCGCCAAGATGGCCGGCATGCCGGTCGGCCCGTTGTCGCTCGCCGACGAAGTGGCGCTCGACCTCATTCTGAAAATCATGAAGGCGACCGAAGCCGATCTCGGCGAACAGGCCGTCGATCAGCAGCAGAAGAAGCTTATGGTCGAGCTGGTCGAGAAGCAGGGCCGGTTCGGCCGCAAGAACGCCAAGGGCTTCTACGTCTATCCAGAGAAGGGCAAGGGCCAGAAGAGCCTGTGGGACGGCATCGCCGCGCTGCAGCCGAAGCACCTCGACCCGGATACGATCGACGTCGAAGAGCTGAAGCAGCGCTTCCTCGCGGTGCAGGCGGTCGAAGCGGCGCGCACGGTCGAAGACAACGTCATCGTCGATCCGCGCGAGGCCGATGTCGGCTCGATCCTCGGCTTCGGCTTCGCGCCGTTCACCGGTGGCACGCTGAGCTACATCGACTTCATGGGCACCAAGGAGTTCGTGGCGCTGTGCCACAAGCTCGAGGGCAAATTCGGCTCGCGCTTCACCCCGCCGAAGCTGCTCGAAGACATGGCCAAGACCGGCGACACCTTCTACCACCGCTTCGCCCCGAAGAAGCAGGCGGCGGCGTAGCTCGCTAAGCACTTCTAGTGCGATGAGGCGGCCGGCCCCAAGCACAGTCGGCTCCCTCTCCCGCGCGCGGGAGAGGGCGGGGGTGAGGGCGCCCCAGGCCGTGACTCAGCGATCTGTGGAGAGAAGTGCCCTCACCTGGATCGTCGCGCTTACGAGATAGTTCACGCGGGCGAAGCTCAGTGCTCGCGTCGCCCTCACCCCAACCCTCGCCCGCAAGCGGGAGAGGGGGCGCGGTGCCGGTGTGGCGAGGCTTCGTCTTACTTCTGGTACAAAACAACAAGGGCCGGATCATTGCGATCCGGCCCTTTGTTCTGTTCACGTCATTGCGAGGAGCAAAGCGACGAAGCAATCCAGCTCAGTGCACCGTACCTGGATTGCTTCGCTGCGCTCGCAATGACGGCGCGCGAAAGCCCTTACGCCTTCTGCAGCAGCCCTTCGCTTTGCAGCGCGGTCTGCACCTTCGGCCGCGCAGCAACGCGGGCGCGGAAGGCCGACAGGTTTGGGTAGGGCGCCAGATCGATCTGCATCCGATCGCACCAGCTCAGGATCACGAACAGGTAACCGTCCGCCACCGTGAAGGCCGAGCCCATCAGGTAATCCTTGCCGGAGAGCTGCTTGTCCGCATAGGCGAGATACTTGGCGATGCGGTCCTTGAAGAACTGCTTGGCATCGTCGGCGAGCAGCGGCGAGAACAGCGGGCCGAAGCTCTTGTGCAGGTCGGTCGAAATGAAGTTCAGCCATTCCTGAAGGCGATACCGCTCGGGCGTGCCGTTCTCGGGTGCGAGCTTACCGCCGCCGACCTTGTCGGCGATCATCTGAACGATGGCCGGGCCCTCGGTCAGCACGCTGCCGTCGTCGAGGCCGAGCGCCGGCACTGAGCCCTTCGGGTTGATCTGGGTGTAATCGTCGCCGTTTTCCGTCTTCTTCGCCCGGATATCCACCTTCACCAGCTCGAACGGGAGGCCGGATTCGCTCAGCGCGATATGCGGCGACAGCGAACAAGCTCCGGGCGAATAATACAGCTTCATCGAGATTCCTTCCTGAGGATGATGGAAAACAGACGGTGGGGCGATTAAATGCGCCTGCATGAAGGAGTCAAGATTGATGCATCTGCATCCGGTGGGGTAGACTCGTGCGCACGATGGATGAGGCGATGAAACGCAAACCCTCGACCGAAGCGACCGCCGCGTGGGTCCGCCTGATGCGGGTGCGCAGCCGCGTGCTGGATGCGGTCGAGCAGGAGCTCAAGAAGGCCGGCTTCCCGCCGCTCGCCTGGTACGACGCGCTGCTCGAATTGTCGCGCGCACCGGGCGGCGAGATGCGCCCGGTCGAGCTCGAAAAGCAAATGCTGATTCCGCAATACTCGACCTCGCGCCTGATCGATCGCCTGGTCGACGAGAAGCTGGCGGCACGCCGCGAATGCAAGATGGACAAGCGCGGCCAGTTCGTCGAGATCACCGATGCCGGCCGCGAGCTGCAGAAGAAGATGTGGGCCGCCTATTCGGCCGCCATCGAAAAGCACGTCGGCTCGAAACTGTCGGACGCCGACGCGATGCGGCTGTGCGGACTGCTCGACCGGCTCGGCTGCGCCTGCAGCGCCACGCCGGCGGCGCCGGACGACCGAGACAGCACGGCGGCGCGATGATACACAGCTCACCCCTCGTACCCGCGGCTCGTTTCGCCCGCGGCTCCTGCCACCCTGCGCCGCTTCGTCCCGCGCGCTGCTTCCGGAAGTCCCATGGCGCGTGACCAGATCGATATGACGCCGCTGAACTCGCGCGATGAACTCGTCGGGTGGATCGAAGCGGGCGTCAAACCGCCGTCCGAATTCCGCATCGGCACCGAGCACGAGAAGACGCCGTTCACGCTCGAAGGCCGCCGCCCGGTGCCTTACGCGGGCGCGCGCGGCATCGGCGCGCTGCTCGAGGGCATGCAGATCCTGCTCGGCTGGGAGCCGATCATGGAAGGACCGCACATCATCGGGCTGCACGACGTCACCGGCGGCGGCGCGATCTCGCTGGAGCCGGGCGGTCAGTTCGAACTGTCCGGTGCGCCGGTCGAGAATGTGCATCAGACCCATGCCGAGCTGATGGCGCATCTCGCGCAGGTCCGGGAGATCGCAACGCCACTCGGCATCGGCTTCCTCGGCCTCGGCATGACGCCGTCGTGGTCGCGCAGCGACATCCCGGTGATGCCGAAGGGCCGCTACAAGATCATGACCAACTACATGCCGAAGGTCGGTCAGTACGGCCTCGACATGATGTACCGGACCTGCACGGTGCAGACCAATCTCGACTTCTCGTCGGAAGCCGACATGGTCAAGAAGCTGCGCGTCTCGGTGGCGCTGCAGCCGATCGCCACCGCACTGTTCGCCAACTCGCCGTTCACCGAAGGCAAGCCGAACGGCTTCCTGTCGTTCCGCTCGGAGATCTGGCGCGATACCGACAATGCGCGGTCGGGCATGATCCCGTGGGCGTTCGAGGACGGCATGGGATTCGAGCGCTGGGTCGACTACGCGCTCGACGTGCCGATGTACTTCGTCAAGCGCGGCGATCAGTATATCGACGTCTCGGGCTCGTCGTTCCGCGCCTTCTTCGACGGCAAGAACGACAAGATGCCGGGCGAGCGGCCGACGCTGTCGGACTGGGCCAATCATCTGTCGACGATCTTCCCCGAGGTGCGGCTGAAGCGTTACCTGGAAATGCGCGGCGCCGATGGCGTGCCGTGGGGGCGGCTGCCGGCGCTGCCGGCGTTCTGGGTCGGCCTGCTGTACGACGACACCAGCCTCGACGCGGCCTGGGAGATCGTCAAGAGCTGGACCGCCGAGGAGCGCCAGGCGCTGCGCGACGAAGTCCCGCGGCTCGGCTTCAAGTCGAAGATCCGCAACCGCTTCCTGTTCGAAATCGCCAAGGAGTGTCTGGTGCTGTCGCATGCCGGGCTGCGCCGGCGTGGACGCATCGATCAGTTCGGCGCCGACGAATCCCGGCATCTGGCGCCGCTCGACCAAATTCTCGCCTGCGGCCGCTCGCCCGCCGAGGAGATGCTGGAGAAGTACCACGGCGCCTGGAAGGGCTCGGTCGAGCCGGCCTACGACGAATACGCGTTCTGAACGGCTTCGTCCGACACGCGGCAATCCGCCGCGCGAGCGCATTGCGCCGTCCATTCAACCTGTTGGGGCGATCGCCGAAGGTTCGTGGCCAAACCCGGCTGAAAGAACAGCATGACGGGTTTGTTCATCCGTGCTTGGGTTCGCCAAGTACCGAACCTGGTCGATTCTGTGATCCGGCAACAAACGTTTGTTCATCGCGCGTACAGGTCAGCGACCATCAGATGCCATTTTGGAACGGCGGCCCAGTCTCCAAATTTGTTGGAACCTTGGACTCGGGCCTAACACGAAGGCGGGCGTGAATGTGGCGAGGCGGCCTCCTGGGGGCATGGTTGGTCTTGCTCGTCGTGGCTGCGGCAACGCTGGCGCCGCGCGCGGCGCAGGCGCAGACCAATTTCGACCGCCCGGGCGCCGACTATCTGCGTCTGCCGGTGGATAGTAACGATCCCGCCGACTGCGCGCTGATGTGTGAGCGCGACCGCCGCTGCCGGTCGTGGACGTTCTCGTATCCGCAAGTCCCCGAGGATGGCGCGTTCTGCTGGCTCAAGAGCGGCGTGCCGCAGCGCACGCCGAGCAATTGCTGCGTCTCGGGTGTGCGCGGCGCCGGCGTGATCGAGCCGCGCAACGGCTCGGTCGAAGCGTCGATCGATCGCTACGGCGGCGACTTCCGCAATTTCGAAATGAAGGCGAACGAAGGCGACGACGCCTGCAAGGCTGCCTGCGAGCAGGACAACAAATGCCGCGCCTGGACTTATGCGCGGCCCGGGCTGGTCGGCCGCAATGCGCGCTGTTTCCTGAAAAACCAGATCAAGCCGCCACGCCGCAAGCCGGGGTTCGTGTCGGGCGTGGTGAGATAGCGAGCCCAACTGCGCCTGAGGTCGGCTTTTTGCGGGACAGACAGTCCTCATCCTGAGCAGCCGGGCGTCTCGAAGGATGAGTGATGTATTACTCATGGTTCGAGACGGCGCTACGCGCCTCCTCACCATGAAGGGCTGTGCTTGGTGTGAGCCAATTTGGTGTGAGCCAATGCAGAGCGCGTCGGATGGCTTAAGCCCTTCACGAAACCCATCATGCCAAGCGAGGCGGTCGATGGGTTCGCGGCGCTCAACCCATGCTGCTCTCAGTGCACCGACGTGAAGAACCGCGCGATGCGGAAACCGGACAGCCAGTTTGTGACCGGCTCCTTGCGGACGCCGGGATTCCACGAGCCGACGATGGCATCGACGCGTCCGACCAGATTGTCCATCGGCAGCATGCCGACGCCGCCCTGGCGCACCGGCACGCGGCTGTCCGAGGAGTTGTCGCGGTTGTCGCCCATCACGAACAGATGCCCGGGCGGCACGGTGACTTCCGGCGTGTTGTCGAGCCGGCCGTTGTCGTACAGCTTGAAGATCGGGTGCGAGACGCCGCCGGGCAGCGTCTCGACATACTTCGCCGCAGTCTCGTAGGCGCCGTCTTCATCCTCGGCCTTGCCGACGCCGTCCGGCTTCACCGTGGCGTCGACGCCGTTGATGCGGACGATGCCGTTGGTGAGCTCGACGCGATCGCCCGGCAGGCCGACCACGCGCTTGACCCAGACTTGCGAGCGGTCGCCCGGCCAGCGAAACACCACGACGTCGCCGCGATGCGGCGTGGCGCTGAACACGCGGCCGGTCTCCGGAAACGCCACGTGGATCGGCAGCGAGGCGCTGGAATAGCCATAGGGATATTTCGAGGCGAGCAGCGCGTCGCCGATCAGCAGCGTCGGCTCCATCGAGCCCGACGGCACGTAGAACGGCTCCGCCAGCGCGCCTTTGCCGACCAGCACGATCGCCACCACCGCCGCCAATTGCCCGAGCTGCGCGCCCCAGCGCCGAACCGCGCCCGTCATCACGCCCGCCTTGCTGTTCATCCGCCCGTGCCTCCGACCGTAATCCGATCCATCCGCAGCGTCGGCTGGCCGACACCCACCGGCACACCCTGGCCGTTCTTGCCGCAGGTGCCGATGCCGTCGTCGAGCTGCATGTCGTTTCCGATCATGGAAATGCGGTGCAAATCAGTCGGACCATTGCCGATCAGCATCGCGCCCTTCAGCGGCGCGCCGATCTTGCCGTTTTCGATCTTGTAGGCCTCGGTGCACTGGAAGACGTATTTGCCTGAGGTGATGTCGACCTGGCCGCCGCCGAAGTTCACCGCATAGATGCCGTTCTTCACCGAGGCGAGGATTTCGGCCGGATCGTGCTGGCCGGACAGCATGTAGGTGTTGGTCATGCGCGGCATCGGCACGTGGGCATAGGACTGCCGGCGGCCGTTGCCGGTCGGCTTCATGCCCATCAGCCGTGCGTTCTGGCGGTCCTGCATGTAGCCGGTGAGGATGCCGTCCTCGATCAGCACGGTGCGGCTGGTCGGTGTGCCCTCGTCGTCGATCGACAGCGAGCCGCGCCGAGCCGAGATGGTGCCGTCGTCGACGACGGTGACGCCCTTGGCGGCGACCTGCTGGCCCATCAGGCCCGCAAAAGCAGAGGTCTTCTTGCGGTTGAAGTCGCCCTCGAGGCCGTGGCCGACCGCTTCGTGCAGCATCACGCCCGGCCAGCCCGGGCCGAGCACCACGTCCATCTCGCCGGCCGGTGCAGGCACGGATTCGAGATTGACCAGCGCCTCGCGCAGCGCGCCGTCGGCAGCGTTGCGCCAGGCCTTGGTCTCAATGAAGCGCGCATAAGGCTCGCGGCCGCCATAACCCTTGGAGCCGCTCTCCTGCCGGTCGCCCTGACCGGCCACCACCGAGACGTTGACCCGCACCAGCGGACGGATGTCGCGATAGCTCTCGCCGTCCGGCCGCAGGATCTCGACCACCTGCCAGGTGGCGCCGACCGACACCGACACCTGCCGCACCCGCGGGTCCTTGTCGCGCACATAGGCGTCGATCTCGGCGAGCAACTTGACCTTGGCCTCGAAACCGGGCGCGTCGAGCGGGTTGTCGTCGCCGTAGAGTTGCACATTGGTGTGCGCCGGCGCGACCGCCAGCGTGCCGCTGTAGTCGCCGCGTACCGCCGCCACCGCGTCGGCGGCGCGGATCAGCGCCGGCAGCGACACGTCGGACGAATGCGCATAGCCGACCGCATCGTCCTTCACGGCGCGAAGGCCGAAGCCCTGCGCGGTGTCGTAGGTCGCCTGCTTCAACCGGCCGTTGTCGAACGCCAACGCTTCGGTCTGGCTGTATTCGAGAAACAGCTCGCCATCATCGGCCCCCGCCAACCCCCGCGTCAGTTCACGCCGCACGGCATCGCGATCGAGCTTGGCGCGGTCGAGCAGGGAGGTCTGGGCTGGGTTGGTCATGAGGCTGGTTCCCGACTGTTGTTTGGAGATGAAGATAGGCGCTCTGCTTGCCTTCTGCGAGAGGCTGGCGGGAAGAGCGCGCATCATCGGCAAAGCCTAAGTCGAAGTCCCGTGACAAATTGTTCATTGCGGCGCTGGCGCTGGCGGTCCTCGCGAGCGAGCGAAGCAATTCAGCCCAGTGCACGGCCGAATTGCTTCGTGGCTCCCTCCTCGCAATGCCGTGAAGCCGAGATGGGGATCGATCGCTTGACAATATATCGTGCGCGATATAAATCCGGGGCATGAAAACGAGCCCGACATCCTCGAACCGTCTGCCGCGCGGCGCCGATAAGCAAAAGCTGGAGAACCAGCTTTGCTTCGCGCTGTATTCGACGCTGCTCGGGGTCAACAAGGTGTATCGCTCGCTGCTGCGCGACTTCGATCTGACCTATCCGCAGTATCTCGTACTGCTGGTGCTGTGGGAGAAGGATCGCGTCAACGTCTCGGAGATCTGCGATCAGCTCTACCTCGAGACCACGACGCTGACGCCGCTGCTGAAGCGGCTCGAGGCGCGGGGGCTGATCAGCCGGAAGCGCTCGACCGAGGACGAGCGCCAGGTGATCGTCGGCCTGACGGACGAGGGGCGGGCGCTGCGCCAGCAGCTCAAGCATGTTCCCGACTGCCTCGGCGCCGCGATGGGCGGTTCGCTGGAGGAGATCATCGAGTTGCGCAACAAGCTGACCAAGGTGCGCAGCCATCTGTTCGAAGCCGCATGAAGACGATGCCCACCCGATAACCCTGTACCTCGCGGCCTGATATATCGCGCACGATTTTAATTCGCGCGATCAAGTAGCCTCTCTCAGCCTCCCACCCTCGAAAGGAAGACCATCATGTCAGTCGAAAAGGTTCTCTATCGCGCCACCGCCACCGCTACCGGAGGTCGCGACGGCCGCGGCGCCAGCGCCGACGGCACGCTCGACCTCGCCCTCGCCACCCCGAAGGAACTCGGCGGCGCCGGCGGTCCCGGCACCAATCCGGAACAGCTGTTCGCGGTCGGTTATTCGGCCTGCTTCCTCGGCGCGATGAAGTTCGTCGCCGGTCGCGACAAGCTGCCGATCCCGAAGGACGTCAGCGTCACCGGCACGGTCGGCATCGGCCCGATCCCGACCGGCTTCGGCATCGAGGTCGAGCTGAAGATCAGCCTGCCGGGCATGGATCGCGAGCAGGCCCAGACGCTGATCGATCGCGCCCACGTCGTGTGCCCGTATTCGAACGCGACCCGCGGCAATATCGACGTGACGCTGACGCTGGTTTGAACGATAACGCCGCCCGGACAAGGTAACGCCTGTAGTCCCAGGCGTCATCGCCCGCGGATGCGGGCGACCCAGTAGTCCAGGGCGCTGGTTGGTTTGCCGCGCGCTCGCCACGGAGGCTCTGCGATACTGGGTCCCCCGCATGCGCGGGGGATGACGACATCGTTCTGCTCGCGGGCTCGTTGCCCAACGCGAGCAGCGCTGGCGTTACGCGGTCGTTCTCGTGGAAGACCGCCTACGGCAGCTTGTCGTAGCCTTCGCCGAGGCCGTTGAGGCTCAGCGGGAAGCCGATGCCTTCTTCGGGGGTCTCGAAGATGATGAAGGTTGCGGTCTTGGCGTTGCGGAGCTGGCCGAGCAGCTTGTCGTCCATCACCACCTCGGCGACGCAGCCGTTCGGCAGGCAGCGCACGAAGCCGGCGCGGCCGACATCGGCATTGTCGAGCTTCAGTCCGAGCCCCGACGGCAGCAGCACGCCGAGCGGCGCCACCACGCGCATCAGCTTGCTCTTCTGGTCGGCGGTCTTGAGGATGATGACGGTGAGGCCGGCGTTGGAGCGGTCCTCGGCGACCACGCTCTGGATCAGCGCGCATTGCTCGGCCTTGGCGCCCGGGGGCGTGTCGCAGCGGATCTGCCAGTCGCCATGCACGGAGCGCACAGCCCCCTGCGCATCGGCGCGCGCGCTGGTGCCGAGCATCGCCCCGAGCATCAGTGCGGCGGCGATCCCCAGCCGGAGACTGCCACCGCGCACGAGGCGGCGGGAGGCGAGCAACGGCAAACGTTCGGCAAAGCCCATAGGGGTCGCTTTCAAGTCAGAGACATGGTGTGGATCAGGGCCCCGACTGATCCGGAATGACGGCACCATCAAGGCGATACCGCCCGCCGGCGAATCAGGCTCCCGTGAATTCTGGCTGCTGTGCGTACATCGGCGTGTGCCGCTGTCAAGCATGGTTCACATTACCTGAACACCGCAAAATTACGAAGTATATCCGTGCTCTGCAGAGCCCGGCACAAACCTCCGCGAGCCCTCTCCGAAAGTCCAATACTGCATTGCGGGTACTGGCAAATTGTGGTTTGAAAGAAAGAATAAGAAGCATTCTTAAGGGAGGCGAACAATCGCCCTCGAAGAATGACAAGGGCACTCCGCGGAAGTGGGTCAGCCCGCAAAATACGTAGGGGAGCGAAGGCGGCATGACGATGTCGAATGGCCGATTCGATCGGCATTTGCTTGGCGTTGCGGGTATCGGAATTGCGACGATCGGAGGCATGTTCGGCCTCGCCGGATCGGCGCTCGCGGGTGAAGGTCAGCCGTCGCCGTGGGAGATGCAATTGCAGGCTCCCGCCAGCCCGGTCATGGAGAACATCGTCTGGTTTCACAGCTTCCTGCTCTGGCTGATCACCGGGATCACGCTGTTCGTGTTGGCGCTGCTGGTGATCGTGGTGGTGAAGTTCAACGCCAAGAGCAATCCGATCCCCTCGAAGACCACGCACAACACGCTGATCGAGGTGGCGTGGACCATCATTCCGGTGATGATCCTGGTGGCGGTCGCGGTGCCGTCGTTCCGTCTATTGTTCTTCCAGCTCGACGTGCCGAAGGCCGATCTCACCATCAAGGCGACCGGCAACCAGTGGAACTGGACCTATCAGTATCCGGACGACAAGATCGAGTTCACCTCGATCATGCTCAGCGACGAAGAGCGCGCCAAGATGAACCCGGTGCCGCCGCGGCTGCTTGGCGTCGACAACGAGATGGTGGTGCCGGTCAACAAGGTGGTACGCATTCAGACCACCGCGGCGGACGTGATCCACTCATGGGCGATCCCGTCGTTCGGCGTGAAGATCGACGCCATTCCGGGCCGGCTCAACGAGAGCTGGTTCAGGGCCAATCGTGAAGGGCGCTTCTACGGGCAGTGCTCGGAACTCTGCGGCAAGGACCATGCGTTCATGCCGATCGTCGTACGCGTCGTGAGCGATCAGGAATACGACGCCTGGAAGAAGCAGCAGATCGCGTCGGCGTCCCGCACGTCCGTCGCATCGGCCGGCGCCGCCGCGCGGTAAATCACATCGCCGCGCGCGGCGGGTTCGAACAGGGACCGCAGGGTTCGAAGGTTTCAAGTCAGGATCTGAAAATGGCCATGGAAGCTGCACGGGTTGCTCATTCCGATCATGCGCATGACGATCATGCCCACGCGCATCCGACCGGGTGGCGGCGCTACGTCTATTCGACGAACCACAAGGATATCGGCACGATGTACCTGATCTTCGCGATCATCGCGGGGATCATCGGCGGCGCGCTGTCGATCGCGATCCGCATCGAGCTGATGTATCCGGGCGTGCAGATCTTCCACGAAAGCCACACCTACAACGTGTTCGTGACCTCGCACGGCCTGATCATGATCTTCTTCATGGTGATGCCGGCGATGATCGGCGGGTTCGGCAACTGGTTCGTGCCGCTGATGATCGGCGCGCCCGACATGGCTTTCCCGCGCATGAACAACATCTCGTTCTGGCTGCTGCCGGCGGCGTTCGCGCTGCTGATCATCTCGACCTTCGTCGAGGGCGAGCCGTCGTCGAACGGCGTCGGTGCCGGCTGGACGATGTACGCGCCGTTGTCGACATCGGGGCACCCGGGGCCGGCGGTCGACTTCGCGATCCTGGCGCTGCATCTCGCCGGTGCATCGTCGATCATGGGCGCGATCAACTTCATCACCACGATCTTCAACATGCGCGCGCCGGGCATGACGCTGCACAAGATGCCGCTGTTCGTGTGGTCGATCCTGGTCACCGTGTTCCTGCTGCTGCTGTCGCTGCCGGTGCTGGCCGGCGCCATCACCATGCTGCTGACCGACCGCAATTTCGGCACCACCTTCTTCTCGGCCGAAGGCGGCGGCGATCCGCTGCTGTTCCAGCATCTGTTCTGGTTCTTCGGCCACCCCGAAGTGTACATCCTGATCCTGCCGGCGTTCGGCATGATCAGCCAGATCGTCTCGACCTTCTCGAAGAAGCCGGTGTTCGGCTATCTCGGCATGGCCTACGCGATGGTGGCGATCGGCGTGATCGGCTTCGTGGTGTGGGCGCACCACATGTACACGGTCGGCATGTCGAGCGCGACGCAGGCCTATTTCGTCGCCGCCACGATGGTGATCGCGGTTCCGACCGGCGTGAAGATCTTCTCCTGGATCGCCACGATGTGGGGCGGCTCGATCGAGTTCAAGACGCCGATGCTGTGGGCCGTCGGCTTCATCTTCCTGTTCACGGTCGGCGGCGTCACCGGCGTGGTGCTGGCCAACGCCGGCGTCGACCGCGTGCTGCAGGATACGTATTACGTCGTCGCGCACTTCCACTACGTGCTGTCGCTCGGCGCCGTGTTCGGCATCTTCGCCGGCTGGTACTACTGGTTCCCGAAGATGTTCGGTTACATGTACTCGGAGACCATCGGAAAGCTGCACTTCTGGACGACGTTCATCGGCGTCAACCTGGTGTTCTTCCCGCAGCACTTCCTCGGCCTGTCGGGCATGCCGCGCCGCTACGTCGACTATCCGGACGCGTTCGCGGGCTGGAACCTGGTGTCGTCGATCGGCTCGTACATCTCGGGCTTCGCCGTGCTGATCTTCCTGTACGGCGTCGCGCTCGCCTTCATCAAGAAGGAGAAGGCTGCCGACAATCCGTGGGGCGTCGGCGCCACCACGCTGGAATGGACGCTGTCGTCGCCGCCGCCGTTCCATCAGTTCGAGGTGCTGCCGCAGGTTCGCTGAGGCACACTCATCATCAAGCATCCGCCCGGGCCCGGCTCGCGGCGGATGCGGTCTAGAGCCTAAGAGGTCACGAATTGTCGGTCATCGACACCAACCAGGTCGAATTCGCTGCTCCCCGCATCTCCGAAGCGGGCGTCCGCGACTACATTGCGCTGCTCAAACCGCGGGTGATGTCGCTGGTCGTGTTCACGGCGCTGGTCGGCTTGTTGATGGCGCCGGGAAGCTTCCACCCGGTGCTGGCGATCACCGCCATCCTGTGCATCGCGGTCGGCGGCGGCGCCTCCGGCGCGCTGAACATGTGGTATGAGGACGACATCGACGGCAAGATGACGCGCACGGCCAACCGGCCGATCCCGCGCGGTCGCGTGACCAAAGGCGAGGCGCTGGCGTTCGGTCTGATCCTGGCGTTCTTCTCGGTGCTCACGCTCGGCATCCTGGTCAACTGGGTGTCCGCCGCGCTGCTCGCCTTCACGATCTTCTTCTACGTGGTGATCTACACGATGTGGCTGAAGCGCTCGACCGCGCAGAACATCGTGATCGGCGGCGCCGCCGGCGCGCTGCCGCCGGTGGTGGCCTGGTCCGCGGTGACCGGATCGCTCGCGGTCGAGCCGTTGCTGCTGTTCGCCATCATCTTCTTTTGGACGCCGCCGCATTTCTGGGCGCTGGCGCTGTTCCGCAACGACGACTACGCCCGCGCCGGCGTGCCGATGCTGCCGGTCGTCGCCGGCCCGGATCATACGCGGCTGCAGATCCTGCTCTACACCATCGTGCTGGTCGCGGTGGCGGCCGCGCCGTGGCCGCTCGGTTACTTCGACGCGGTGTACGGCATCGCCTCGCTGGCGCTCGGCGCCTGGATGCTGGTGCTCGCCGTGCGGGTGTATCGCCATCGCACCGGCAGCGCCGCGCTGCGCGCCTCGCGCAATCTGTTCAAGGTTTCGATCCTGTATCTGTTCGCGCTGTTCTCGATCCTGCTGGTCGAGGTCGCCGCGAAGGCCGTGTGGTCGTTGTTCGCCTGAGGAGACCGCCGGATGGAGCCGCAGAGGAGGCCGGGCGTGGTGCTCACCGAAGCGCAGAAGAAGCGCCAGCGTGAACGCTCGATCGCCATCGCCCTCGCGCTCGCCGTGCTGGTGGTGCTGTTCTTCGCCGTGACCATGGTCAAGGGTCCGATCGTGCTGCAACGGCCGATGTAGGGAGCGATCGACGATGCCGCAGGTCCCGCCCAGTCCCGCGCCGCAGCCGGCTCCCCGCCGCGGTCTCGGTCGTGACACGATGGTGGCCTCGATCTGCGGGCTGGTGGTGGCGCTGATGGTCGGCGCCTCGTTCGCCGCCGTGCCGTTCTACAACTGGTTCTGCCGCACCACCGGCTTCAACGGCACCACCCAGGTCGGCGCCGCGCCGTCCTCCGAGCCGCTGGCCCGCAAGGTGACGGTGCGGTTCGACTCCAACATCAACGGTCTGCCGTGGAAGTTCGAGCCCGAGCAGCGCGAGATCGAGGTGCCGATCGGCAAGGTGGTGACCGTGTACTACACCGTCACCAGCACGGCGAAGCAAGAGACAACAGGGCAGGCGGCCTACAACGTCACGCCGCTGACGGTCGGCTCCTACTTCACCAAGATCAACTGCTTCTGCTTCACCGAACAGACGCTGGCGGCGGGCGAAACCCGCGAGATGCCGGTGGTGTTCTACGTCGATCCGGCTTTCGCCACCGACAGCGAGAACGACACCGTCAACAACATCACGCTGTCCTACACCTTCTACCCGATGCGCGATCCGGCGCCGAAGCCGGTGGCTTCGAGCGAAACCGGGGCGCGCAAAGGCAATTTATAAAAAACGGAAACGCTGACGAGACGACGGCCGGCGGATGGGGGCACCACCGTTTCGGCTTTGGCAACGGAGAGCACGAACATGGCCACGGCGCACGCGAAACAGCACGATTATCACCTCGTCGATCCGAGCCCGTGGCCGTTCGTCGGCTCGGTCGCAGCCTTCATCATGGCGTTGGGTGCGGTGTCGTGGATGCACCACATGTATCAGGGCGCCCCGATCGTGTTCGGCGTCGGCGTTATCGGCGTGCTCTACACCATGGCGAGCTGGTGGAGCGACGTGATCCGCGAGGCCGAGTTCAAGGGCGACCACACCCGCGTGGTGCAGATCAGCCACCGCTACGGCATGATCCTGTTCATCGCCTCGGAGGTGATGTTCTTCGTTGCCTGGTTCTGGGCTTACTTCAATTCGGCGCTGTTCCCCGGCGACCCGGTGCATGCGACGCGCGACGCGCTGTTCGGCGGCGTCTGGCCGCCCAAGGGAATCGAGACCTTCGATCCCTGGCACCTGCCGCTGCTCAACACGCTGATCCTGCTGACCTCGGGCACCACCGTGACCTGGGCGCATCACGCACTGCTGCACAACGACCGCGCCGCCGTGAAGAAGGCGCTAATCCTCACCGTGCTGCTCGGCGCCGCCTTCAGCTGCGTGCAGGTCTACGAATACAGCCACGCCGCGTTCTCGTTCGCCGGCAACATCTACGGCGCGACCTTCTTCATGGCGACCGGCTTCCACGGCTTCCACGTGCTGGTCGGCACCATCTTCCTGCTGGTCTGCCTGATCCGCGTCTACAAGGGCCACTTCACCCCGACCCAGCACCTCGGCTTCGAATTCGCCGCCTGGTACTGGCATTTCGTCGACGTGGTCTGGCTGTTCCTGTTCGTCTGCATCTACGTCTGGGGCCACGGCGCCTCGACCATGGCGCACGGCGCGCACTAAGCCGTTGCTGATTGTGCTACAAAGGGCGGCCATTAGGCCGCTCTTTCTCGTTTCCGTGCCCCGGACGCAGCGCAGCGCGCCGCTCTTCGCGGCGTGGTGCGCTGCAGATCCGGGGCCCCGGTTGAGAGCCCTAACCGGGGTCCCGGATCTGCGCAGCAGCACTCCGTGCTGCAGCTTGTCCGGGACACGCGAATAGAGGTTTTCGTCACAAGACGAAGGACAACGAATGGCTGTGCATCCCCCCACCGTCCTGCAATCTGCGCTCCGCGGCATTGCCTGCCGCTGCCCGCGCTGCGGCGAGGGCAGGCTGTACGCCGGCTTCCTGACGCTCGCGCCGCGCTGCGAATCCTGCGGGCTGGACTACGCGTTCATCGATGTCGGTGACGGCGCGGCGGTGTTCATGATCCTGATCGGCGGGGCGATCGTGGTCGGCTGCGCGCTCGTTGTCGAGGTCAAGTATCAGCCGCCGTTCTGGCTGCATGCGGCGTTGTGGATTCCGCTCGTGCTGGTAACCACGCTGCTACCGCTGCGCTCGATGAAGGCGCTGTTGATCGCGCTGCAGTATCACCACAAGGCGCAGGAAGGCCGCTTGGTCGGGCGCGAACCGAAATGAGCGTCTCCCCGTCGCGCCGGCGCGGCATCGCCGGGATGAGCCTGATCGCGCTCCTGATCGTGGCGGTGCTGCTGTCGCTCGGGTTCTGGCAGCTGCAGCGCCGCGCCGCCAAGCACGCGCTGATCGCCGCGCTGACCGAGCGCCTCGCCGCCGCGCCGAGTTCGCTCCCGCCGCCGGGCGAATGGGCGGCGCTGGCGCCGGCTGCTGACGAATTCCGCCGCGTCAGCTTCACGGCGAGTTACGCCGATCTGCCGGACGCCATGGTGTATTCGTCCGGCTCGGCGATCCGCGAGGATATTTCCGGGCCCGGCACCTGGGCGTTCCTGCCGGCCCGGCTGGATGGCGCGACCGTGGTGATCAATGCCGGCTTCGTCCCCAACACCATGCAGGACCGCGCCTATCAGGATCGCATCGTCAAGCCGCTGCACGCCGCGCAGCCGGTGGCGATGACCGGCTATCTGCGCTTTCCGGAAGCGGGCGGCATTTTCACGCCGAATCCCGATGCGGCGAAGCGGCTGTGGTTCAGCCGCGATGTCCCGGCTATGGCATCCCAGCTCGGCTGGGGCGGGCAGGTGGCGCCGTTCTATGTCGATCTCGAAACGCCGGTCCCGGCCAACGGCCTGCCCAAGCCGGGGCCGCTCGGGGTGCATCTGCGCGACCAGCACATGCAATACGCCGTCACCTGGTTCGGCTTGGCGCTTGCGGTCGGCGTCGCGTTCCTGGTCTGGCTATGGGGGCAGCGCCGGGCCGCACCCGCGGCGCCGCAGCCCCGCGCGTCGCGCCGGATCGCCTAGTCGCCGCGGGCCCTTGCCGCATCACCGGGGTATCCCGAAGCGGCCGTCTTTTCGTCGAGAGCGGTTTCCCCTGCGCGGCAAAACCCTTATGGTGCCCGTGATTTCCCGCGCGGATGAGTAATTCCATCGATATCAAAGGCTTGGTCGCGCCCCGGCCTTTGGAGGATACCTTGACCACCTATGTTTCGACCCGGGGCGAGGCCCCGCGCCTCGGCTTTTGCGATGTGATGCTCACGGGACTCGCCCGTGACGGCGGCCTGTATGTGCCGGAAGTCTGGCCGCAGCTGGCGCCGGACACGATCACCAGCCTGTTCGGCCGGCCCTATTGGGAAGTCGCCGTCGAGGTGATCCGGCCGTTCGTGGCCGGCGAGATTTCGGATGCCGAACTCGGCCGCATGGCCAACGAGGCCTACGCCACCTTCCGGCATCCCGCGGTGGTGCCGTTGCGGCAGAGCGGGCCGAGCCAGTTCGTGCTTGAGCTGTTCCACGGTCCGACGCTGGCGTTCAAGGACGTCGCGATGCAGCTCATCTCGCGCTTGATGGATCACGCGCTGCAGAAGCGCGGCCAGCGCACCACCATCGTGGTGGCGACCTCGGGCGACACCGGCGGCGCGGCGGTCGATGCCTTCGCGGGTCGCGAAGCGGTCGATCTCGTGGTGCTGTTTCCGCACGGCCGGGTTTCGGACGTGCAGCGGATGATGATGACCACCTCCGGCGCGGCCAACGTCCACGCGCTGGCGATCGAGGGCCATTTCGACGATTGCCAGGCGATCGTGAAGGGGCTGTTCAATCACCACAAGTTCCGCGATCAGGTGTCGCTGTCGGGCGTCAATTCGATCAACTGGACCCGTATCGTCGCGCAGGTGGTGTACTACTTCACCAGCGCGGTGGCGCTCGGGGCGCCCAATCGCCTGGTCGACTTCACGGTGCCGACTGGCAATTTCGGCGACATCTTTGCCGGCTACGTTGCCAAGAAGATGGGCCTGCCGGTGCGGCGGCTGAAGATCGCCGCCAACATCAACGACATTCTGGCGCGGACGCTGAAGACCGGCATCTACGAGGTACGTGAGGTCCACGCCACCACCTCGCCGTCGATGGACATTCAGGTGTCGTCGAATTTCGAGCGGCTGCTGTTCGAGGCCTCCGGCCGGGATGCGGCGCTGATCCGTTCGCTGATGGGCTCGCTTGGCCAGTCCGGCCGCTTCGTGCTGCCCGACGCGCTGCTCGCCGCTGTGCGCGAGGAGTTCGACGCCGGCCGCGCCGACGAGGCCGAGACCGAATCGGCGATCCGCGCCGCCTGGCGCGAGGCCGGCGATCTGGTCGATCCGCACACCGCGGTGGCGCTGGCGGTCGCCGATCGCGACACGACGGATCCGAGCGTGCCCAATATCGTTCTCTCCACGGCGCATGCGGCCAAGTTCCCGGACGCGGTGGAAACCGCCTGCGGAATGCGGCCCGAGCTCCCGGCCTGGCTCGACGGACTGATGAGCCGGACCGAAACTTTCAAAATCATGCCCCGCGATCAGGCGGCGATCGAACGCCACGTGCTGTCGGTCAGCCGCGCGGCGCAGCAAGGAGCTGTCGGATGAGCGTCGAAGTCAGCAAGCTTCCCTCGGGCCTGACCGTCGTCACCGACACCATGCCGCATCTCGAGACCGCCGCGCTCGGCGTCTGGACCGGCGTCGGCGGCCGCGACGAGAAGCCGGACGAGCACGGCATCTCGCATCTGCTCGAACACATGGCCTTCAAGGGCACGACGCGGCGGACGTCGCGAGAGATCGCCGAGGAGATCGAGGCGGTCGGCGGCGATCTCAATGCCGCGACCTCGACCGAGACCACCGCCTATTATGCGCGGGTGATGAAGGCCGACGTGCCGCTGGCGCTCGACGTACTGAGCGACATTCTGGCCAATCCGTCGTTCGAGGCCGAGGAGCTCGAGCGCGAGAAGAGCGTGATCGTCCAGGAGATCGGCGCCGCGCAGGACACGCCCGACGACGTCGTGTTCGAATATCTCAACGAGCTCTGCTATCCGGAGCAGCCGATCGGCCGCTCGCTGCTCGGCACCGCCAAGACGCTGAAGGGCTTCAACCGCGACAAGCTGCAGTCGTATCTGTCGACGCATTATCGCGGCCCCGACATGGTGGTTTCTGCGGCCGGCGCGGTCGACCATCAGCGCGTCGTCGAGGAGGTGCAGCACCGCTTCGCGAGCTTCGACGGCACGCCGGCGCCCAAACCGCAGCCGGCCTTGTTCGGCACGGGCGGCTCGCGGGTGGTGCGGCGCGATCTCGAGCAGGCACATCTGACGCTGGCGCTGGAAGGCCTGCCGCAGCGCGACGAAGCGCTGTTCAGCCTCCAGGTGTTCACGAACATCCTCGGCGGCGGAATGTCGTCGCGGCTTTTCCAGGAGGTGCGCGAGAAGCGGGGGCTCTGCTACTCGATCTACACCTTCCACGCGCCCTATGCGGACACTGGCTTCTTCGGACTCTACACCGGCACGGATCCGGACGACGCGCCGGAGATGATGGAAGTCATCGTCGACGTGATCAACGACGCGGTCGAAACCCTGACGGACGCCGAGATCGCCCGCGCCAAGGCGCAGATGAAGGCCGGCCTGCTGATGGCGCTGGAAAGCTGCTCATCGCGAGCCGAGCAGCTCGCCCGCCACATCCTGGCCTATGGCCGGCCGTTGTCGGTCGAGGAGCTGGTGGCGCGGATCGACGGCGTGAGCATCGAGACCACCCGCGCGGCTGCCCGGCATCTGATGTCGCGCGGCCAGCCTGCGGTGGTCGCGCTCGGGACCGGCCGCGGTCTGGACAGTGCGGTAGGTTTCGCGGAAGGATTGACACAATCCAAGGCCAAAACGTCGTATCATTGACGCCGCGCGCCGTGCGCGGAGGCTGAGCGCCCCGCCAGCGCGGATCGGAGTGTGGTCATGGCGCTGTTTCGAATGCCGTCCGCGGCCCCCGCTGCCCTGGCGCCGCGAGGTTACGGGCTGCTGCTGCGTGCTCCGCAGATGGCCGACTATGTGCAATGGGCGGAGCTGCGCGATCGCAGCCGGTCCTATCTGACGCCGTGGGAGCCGATCTGGCCGTCGGACGATCTCACCCGCTCCGGATTCCGGCGTCGGCTGCGCCGCTACGCCGAAGACATTGCCGCCGATCGCTCCTACCCGGTCCTGATCTTCCGGGAGAGCACCGGCGAGATGCTGGGCGGCGTCACGCTCGCCAATGTCCGCCGCGGCATCGTCCAGGCCGGCACCATCGGCTACTGGATGGGCGAGCCCCATGCGGGCCGCGGTTTCATGACCGCGGCGCTGCGGGTGCTGCTGCCGACGCTGTTCGGCGAACTCAACCTGCACCGCGTCGAGGCCGCCTGTATCCCCACCAACGCGCCGTCGATCCGTGTGCTGGAGAAATGCGGTTTCACCCGCGAAGGGCTGGCGCGGCGCTACCTCTGCATCAACGGCGTCTGGCAGGATCATCTGCTGTTCGGCCTGCTGCACGAGGACTTCCGCGGCTGAGAAGCCTTGCGGGAGTGTGCGGTCGGCGACATCGTCGCCTTTGGTTCGCCGGCTTTGCTTTGCTATAACGCCGCGCGCGAAAGCGTTTCGCAACGACGATCGCTGCGCGGTGGGGAGCCGCGCGGCGACAGTCTGGACCTTCACAGCCCGGGTAGAGTGATGAGACACGAAGTGAAACGAGCGCCGGCGGGGCGCGGGGCGCGCCGCGCGGTGCTGCTGGCAGCCGGGACGGCGGTCTGCGGCGTTCTGTTGGCGACACCCGCCTGGTCGCAGTCGTTCACGGACCGCTTCAAGAGCCTGTTCGGCGGTGGATCGTCCGAGCCGGCGCCGACCATCTCCAACGGTCCCGCGCCGGACAGCGACCTGACCTGTCCGCCGGTCACGATCCGGGCCGGCGCCGCCACCTACGCGGTCGGGCTGCCGGGCAAGGAAGCTGCCGGCAACGATCTGCGCTACCAGGTGGTGATCGGCCGCACAGCGCGCGAATGCAATCTCAACAGCGGGACGATCACGGCGCACATCGGCATCCAGGGCCGGGTAATCGCCGGCCCGGCCGGCGCACCCGGGACCGTCGAGGTGCCGATCCGCGTCGCCGTGGTGCAGGACGGCGTTTCGCCGAAGACGGTGTTCACCAAGGCCTACCGGACCGTCGTGAACATGGGCACCGACGGCAGCGTGCCGTTCAGCATGGTGACCGAAGATGTCGTCTATCCGGCGCCGTCGCCGGCCGCCAACGACGCTTACGTCTTCTACATTGGCTTCGACCCGCAGGCGCTGAAACCCGAACCGAAGAGCCGGCGCAAGAAGTAGCCGCGCCGGCCGGCGTGGCAGCGGCTCTGCTGCCGCGATCCTTGGCCCTTAAGAGATCGCCCTTCACCACGAGCCGCAGCGCGCTCCCTCTCCCGCCTGCGGGAGCGGGCTGGGGTGAGGGCGCCCCAGGCAGTGCGCTCGGTCTTCACCCTCCCCTGGAGGGGGAGGGTCGCTCGCGTAGCGAGCGGGGTGGGGTGGCGGAGTAACGAAGGCCGTGCTCGCGGCTCACCCCACCCCGTCCCAAATCCCGCTACGCGGGCTGCGGGCCGACCCTCCCCCTCAAGGGGAGGGGGACGTCTCCTGCGGGGAAAGGCTTCGATTCAGAAAGGGTCAAATCTCCAGACACAAAAAAGCCGGCGCGATTGCTCGCGCCGGCTTTGATTGTTTCAGAGACCGTGCAGCTCAGTTGAGCTTGCTGCGGACGTCCTGGATGCCCTTGCTCAGCAGGTCGTCGGCGACCGGGCCCTTGACCGACTGCGACAGGATCGACGCGGCGGCGGACACGGCGGCTTCCGCCGCGGCAGCCCGCACGTCGGCGACGGCCTGAGCCTCCGCCAGCGCGATCTTGCCTTCCGCGGTCTTGGTGCGGCGGGCGACGAAGTCTTCCAGCTTGGCCTTGGACTCGGCCGCGATGCGTTCGGCGTCGGCCTTGGCGCTGGCGACGATCGCTTCGGCTTCCCGCTCGGCCTGGGCACGGCGGGCGCGATAGTCGGCGAGCAGCTTGACGGCTTCGTCCTTGAGCTTGCGGGCCTCGTCGAGCTCGGCCTTGATCCGGTCGCGACGATGGTCGAGCGCTTTGATCACCGTCTTGTGCACGCCCAGATAGGCGAACAGGCCCATCAGGATGACGAACGCGATGGCGACCCAGGTTTCTGCTTCAGCGAAGATTTCCATCAGCCTCAACCTTTGAGCGACGCGTCGACCGCGCTGTTGACCGCATTGCCGTCCGGCGTGACGCCCGACAGCTGCTGCACGATCGCGGAGGCGGCGTCGGCGGCGATGCCGCGAACGTTGCCCATCGCGGTCGCGCGGGTCGCAGCGATGGTCTTCTCGGCGTCGGCGAGCTTGCCCGCCAGCCGTTCTTCCAGCGTCTTGCGCTCGGCTTCCGCCTGCGCATTCAGCTTGTCACGGGTTTCCGCGCCGATCGCCTGCGCCCGGGCACGGGCCTGAGCGAGTTCGGTCTCGTAAGCCTTCAGCGCTTCGTCCGATTCGGCCTTCAGCTTCTGCGCGGCTGCGAGATCGCCCTCGATGGCCTTCTGACGATCTTCGATCACACCGCCGACGCGCGGCAGTGCGATCTTGGAGACGATCAGGTAGAGCGCGACGAACGCGATCGCCAGCGACACGAGTTGCGAAGCGAAGGTCTCCTGCTGAAACGGCGGAAACGGGGCCTTGTGGCCGTCCGCTGCCGTGTGAGCAGTCGTTCCCTTGGCGTCGCCATGACCTGTAGCCACGGGCTTCTCCTGTTCGGGCCGGTCACATGCTCGGCTGAGCTGCGACCGGATTGGATCTTAGAGGGCGAACAGCAGCAGCAGCGCGATCAGCAGCGAGAAGATGCCGAGCGCTTCCGTCACCGCGAAGCCGAAAATCAGGTTGCCGAACTGGCCCTGGGCAGCCGACGGATTGCGCACCGCAGCGGCGAGATAGTTGCCGAAGATGATGCCCACGCCGGCGCCAGCGCCGCCCATGCCAATGCAGGCAATACCAGCGCCAATGTACTTCGCGGCAATCGGATCCATGTAACGAACTCCTGTTGGGGTTTTGGTTTGACGTCGATGAATGGGCCGTTAGTGACCCGGATGAATTGCATCGTTGAGGTAGATGCAAGTCAGGATGGCGAACACATAGGCCTGCAGGAACGCGACCAGCAGTTCGAGCGCGGTCAGCGCGATGGTCAGGCCGAGCGGCAGCACCGCGCCGAACCAGCCGACGACGCCGAGCGCGCCGAGCATCGCGATGAAGCTCGCGAACACTTTCAGCGCGATGTGGCCCGCCAGCATGTTGGCGAACAGACGCACCGAGTGCGAAACCGGCTTCAGGAAGAACGAGATGACTTCGATGAACACGACCAGCGGCAGGATGTAGATCGGCACGCCGGAGGGCACAAACAGCTTGAAGAACTTCAGGCCGTTCTTGGACAGGCCGTAGATCAGCACCGTGAGGAACACCAGCATCGCCAGCGCGACGGTGACGATCAGATGGCTGGAGACCGTGAAGGTGTAGGGGATGATGCCGATCAGGTTCGACACCGCGATGAACATGAACAGCGAGAACACCAGCGGGAAGAACTTGAGGCCTTCCTTGCCGGCGGTCGACCGGATCATGTTGGCGACGAATTCGTAGGAGAGCTCGGCGACCGACTGCAGGCGTCCCGGCACCAGCTTGCGGCTCGGCGCCAGCATCAGCAGGCCGATCACCGCGACGGTGCCGAACATGTAGGCGGACGAATTGGTGAACGCGATTTCCTGTCCGCCAATGTGACCGAGGGTGAAGAGCTTGGTGATCTGGAACTGATGGATCGGATCGGCGGCCATTCGTTTCTCAGTCTGTCGGTGTCGCGAGCTTGCGCGGGATTCGAACGATGGTGTGCACTTCGGTCCCCGTTCAGAGCCGCTCGGACTGCTTCGCCATCACACCCGCCGCCCGCATCACGTTGATCACGCCGGCGATGAAACCGACTAGCGACAACACGATGAGGCCCCAGGGAGAGGTCGACAACAAACGATCGAAACCCCAGCCGAGAGCCGCCCCGCCGAGAACGCCCGCGACCAATTCGGAGGAAAGGCGAAAACCGAGCGCCATCGCCGAAGCTTTGGCAGGTCCGTCTTCACTTGATCCGGATTGGTCCGACTGGAGTTTCCGATTCTCCCGAGAATGGGCGAGCCGTTGTTCCAGGCTTCCGAGCCTAGCGGAAAGCGCAGCTTCCTCAGGCGACCCGGCGCTGCTCCCGTCACTCCGTCGGCTGTCCTTCTGCGTGTCGTCCGCCATGTCGTGGAGACCCGAAAAAGGTGCCGTAGATAGTGAGTTAACGCCCCGTGACCCTTGAAAAGCCGGGCGGACCATACTGACCGCCTGTTGGCAAGTCAAGATTCGGTCGCAGCCTATTACATTGTTGTTTTGGCTGATTTTATTGAGGATTCGCGACTCTCTGCGATAACTTGTCCGCAGCGTTTGCGATGGCATTTGCGGGCGATCCGGCTTGCACGGCGGGATCGGCTCTGATCCGATATGACGAACACGGCGACCGCTTCGCATTCCTCATCCGGCCGCCTGAAGCCGGAGTGCGCATGTCGCGTCAGATCGACTACTATTTCTCGTTCCAGTCCCCCTGGGCCTATATCGGTCACGCGCCGTTCCGCCAGCTGGTCGAGGCTCACGGCCTCAGCGTCAATTACAAGCCGGTGCTGCTGACCGGGCT
>NZ_JBMDXE010000190.1:0-17683 GCF_048594845.1 Rhodopseudomonas sp.
CTTCCGTGAGCCCCAGTACGAAGAGTTGATGGAGAACAAGCGGAAGAATTTCGAGAACTATGTTGGCGAAGCCGAGGTCGCGCGCGTCTCGGACTGGACCAAGACCAAGGAATATCAGGACAAGAACTTCGCCCGCGAAGCTCTCGTCATCAATCCGGCCAAGGCCTGCCAGCCGCTCGGCGCCGTGTTCGCCGCCGTCGGCTTCGAGAAGACGTTGCCGTTCGTGCACGGCTCGCAGGGCTGCGTCGCCTACTATCGCAGCCACTTCACCCGCCACTTCAAGGAGCCGACCTCCTGCGTGTCGTCGTCGATGACCGAAGACGCCGCGGTGTTCGGCGGCCTCAACAATATGATCGACGGCCTCGCCAACGCCTATTCGCTGTACAAGCCGAAGATGATCGCAGTCTCGACCACCTGCATGGCGGAAGTGATCGGCGACGACCTCAACGCGTTCATCAAGAACGCCAAGGAAAAGGGCTCGGTCCCGACCGATTTCGACGTCACCTACGCCCACACCCCGGCGTTCGTCGGCAGCCACATCACCGGCTACGACAACACCATGAAGGGCGTGGTCGAGCACTTCTGGGACGGCAAGTCCGGCACCGCGCCGAAGCTCGAGCGCAAGCCGAACGAGTCGATCAACTTCCTCGGCGGCTTCGACGGCTACACCGTCGGCAACCTGCGCGAGATCAAGCGCATCTTCGACACCATGGGCGTCGAATACACCGTCTTCGGTGACAACAGCGACGTCTGGGACACCCCGGCCGACGGTGAGTTCCGGATGTACGACGGCGGCACCACGCTGGAGCAGGCCGCCAACGCCGTCCACGCCAAGGCGACGATCTCGATGCAGGAATTCTGCACAGAGAAGACGCTGGCGACGATCGCCGATCACGGCCAGGAAGTGGTCGCGTTCAACCACCCGGTCGGCGTCACCGGCACCGATCGCTTCCTGCAGGCGGTGTCGCGGATCACCGGCAAGGCGATCCCGGAAGCGCTGACCAAGGAGCGTGGCCGGCTGGTCGATGCCATCGCCGACTCCGCCGCTCACATCCACGGCAAGAAGTTCGCCATCTACGGCGATCCGGATCTGTGCTACGGCCTCGCCGAATTCATTCTCGAACTCGGTGGCGAGCCGACCCACATCCTGGCGACCAACGGCAACAAGACGTGGGAAGCCAAGGTGCAGGCGTTGCTCGATAGCTCGCCGTTCGGCAAGGGCTGCAAGGTCTACGCCGGCAAGGATTTGTGGCACCTGCGCTCGCTGCTGTTCACCGAGCCGGTCGACTTCATGATCGGCAACACCTACGGCAAGTATCTCGAGCGCGACACCGGCACGCCGCTGATCCGCATCGGCTTCCCGATCTTCGATCGCCATCACCATCACCGCGCGCCGGTGTGGGGCTATCAGGGCTCGCTGAACGTGCTGGTCAAGATCCTCGACAAGATCTTCGACGAGATGGACAAGTCCACCAACGTCGCCGGCAAGACCGACGTCAGCTTCGACATCATCCGCTGATGCCGCAGCTTCGGACCACCTGATCGCAGGAGCACCCGCATGAGCCGGCTCGCAGACAAGATTCAAGACGTCTTCAACGAGCCCGGCTGTGCGGCCAATCAGGCCAAGTCCGACAAAGTCCGCAAGAAGGGCTGCAGCAAACCGCTGCAGCCGGGGGGCGCAGCCGGTGGCTGCGCGTTCGACGGCGCCAAGATCGCGCTGCAGCCGATCGTCGACGTCGCGCATCTGGTGCACGGCCCGATCGCCTGCGAAGGCTCGTCCTGGGATAACCGCGGCGTCAAGTCGTCCGGCTCGAAGCTGTATCGCACCGGCTTCACCACCGACATGAGCGAGAACGACGTCATCTTCGGCGGCGAGAAGCGGCTGTTTCGGTCTATCAAGGAAATCATCGAGAAGTACGATCCGCCCGCGGTGTTCGTGTATCAGACCTGCGTGCCGGCGATGATGGGGGACGATATCGTCGCGGTCTGCAAGGTGGCGGCCGAGAAGTTCGGCAAGCCCTGCGTGCCGATCATCTCCCCCGGCTTCGTCGGGCCGAAGAACCTCGGCAACAAGCTCGCCGGCGAGGCGATGTTGGACTACGTGATCGGCACCCAGGAGCCGGAATTCTCGACGCCTTACGACATCAACATCATCGGCGAGTACAACGTCGCCGGCGAGCTCTGGCAGGTCAAGCCGCTGCTCGACGAGCTCGGCATCCGCATCCTGTCGTGCCTGTCGGGCGATGCGCGCTATCACGAAGTCGCGCAGTCGCACCGCGCACGCGCCGCCATGATGGTATGCTCGACCGCGATGATCAACGTCGCGCGCAAGATGGAAGAGCGCTACGGCATCCCGTATTTCGAAGGCTCGTTCTACGGCATCAGCGACACCTCGGAGTCGCTTCGCCAGATCGCGCGTCTGCTGATCCAGCGCGGCGCCGACGCCGAGTTGATGGGCCGTGTCGAAGCGCTGATCGCCCGCGAGGAGGCCAAGGCATGGGCGGCCATCAAGGCTTATACGCCACGCCTCGAGGGCAAGCGCGTGCTGTTGATCACCGGCGGGGTGAAATCGTGGTCGGTGGTGGCGGCGCTGCAGGAGGCGGGGCTCACCATCGTCGGCACCAGCGTCAAGAAGTCGACCAAGGAAGACAAGGAACGGCTCAAGGAGATGAGCCCCGACGTCCACCAGATCGACGATCTGCGCCCGCGCGAAATGTACAAGATGCTGAAAGAGGCGCAGGCCGACATCATGCTGTCCGGCGGCCGCTCGCAATTCGTCGCGCTGAAGGCGCGGATGCCCTGGATGGATATCAACCAGGAGCGCAGCTGCGCTTACTGCGGCTATGTCGGCATTGTCGAGATGGTGCGGCAGATCGACAAGTCGCTGTCGAATCCGATCTGGGCTCAGGTCCGCTCCGCGCCGCCGTGGGAGGAGGTCAGCTGGGAGACCCGGGCCGACGCCGCCAATGCCGTCGACGACCGCCAGCGCGCCATTTTCGGCCCGCGCGCGCAGGTGGCGTGAGGAGGCTGCGATGGCGAAGATCACCACCTCGGCCAAGTCCTGCACCGTTAATCCGCTGCGCATGAGCCAGCCGCTCGGCGCGTCGCTGGCCTTCATGGGGCTGCGCAACTGCATGCCGCTGCTGCACGGCTCGCAGGGGTGCACCTCGTTCGGTCTGGTGTTGTTCGTCCGTCACTTTCGCGAACAGATCCCGCTGCAGACCACGGCGATGAGCGAGGTCGCCACCGTGCTCGGCGGATTCGAGAATGTCGAGCAGGCGATCGTCAACATCGTTGGCCGCACCAAGCCCGACGTCATCGGCATCTGCACTACGGGCGTCACTGAAATCAAAGGCGACGACCTCGACGGTTTCATCAAGGACGTGCGCAAGAAGCATCCGGAGTTGGCGAACGTCGCGCTGGTGCCGGTGTCGACGCCGGATTTCAAGGGCGCGTTCGAGGATGGTTTTGCCACGACGGTGACGCGGATCGTCGAGACGCTGGTCGAGGCCCCGGATCCCGGCATGGCGCGCGATGCCACCAGGCTCAACGTGCTGGCCGGCAGTCATCTGACGCCGGGCGACATCGATGAGTTGCACGACATCATCGAAGCCTTTGGCCTGATACCCACCTTCCTGCCGGACATTTCGGGTTCGCTCGACGGTCACATGCCTGAAGACTTCACCCCGACCACGCATGGCGGCGTCTCGGTTGCCGAGGTCGCCGCGATGGGCTCGGCCTCGCACACGCTGGCGCTCGGCGAGCACATGCGCGCCGCCGCGGAAGCGCTGGAAGCCAAGGCGGGTGTGCCGTTCACGCTGCTGCGCCGGTTGACTGGCTTGGCTGCCGGCGACGTGTTGATGGCGACTCTGGCGAACATCAGCGGCCGGCCGGTGCCGCAAAAGTATCGCCGGCAGCGCAGCCAGTTGGTCGATGCCATGCTGGACGGCCACTTCTATTTCGGCGGCAAGCAGGTCGCGTTAGGCGCCGAGCCGGATATGCTGCTCAACATAGCGAGTTGGCTTGCCGACATGGGCTGCACGGTTAGTGCCGCGGTGACGACGACGACTTCGCCCGTGTTGGAGCAAGTGCCGAGCGACGAGGTGCTGATCGGCGATCTCGAAGATCTCGAGCACAGCGCCGACGGTTGCGATCTGCTGCTGACGCATTCGCACGGTCGGCAGGCGGCGGAGCGGCTCGGCGTGCCGCTGTTCCGCATCGGCCTGCCGATGTTCGATCGTCTCGGCGCCGCGCATCAGGTCGTGGTCGGCTATCGCGGCACCCGCGATCTGATCTTCGCGATCGGCAATCAGTTCATCGCGACCATCAAGGAGCCAGACATCAATAGCTGGCGCGGGGCCGGCGTGATTCCGGATCGGGCCCATGCGCCGACTACGACTCATTAGGTCGGATGCGAAGGAGATCGTCGATGCACAGCAACGGAGACGCGGCATGAAGGTCGCTTTTGCCACCCAGGATCTGAAACGCGTGGATGCGCATTTCGGCTGGGCCAAGAACATCGCCATCTACGAAGTGACGGCGGAGGAATATCGCTTCGTCGAGGCGGTGCAGTTCGCCGAAGAAAAGGAAGATGGCAACGAGGACAAGCTGGCCGCCAAGATCGACGCGATCCGCGATTGCGCGATTGTGTATTGCACGGCGATCGGCGGCTCCGGTGCGGCGCGGGTGGTTGCCGCGCAAGTCCATCCGCTCAAGCTGCCGCAACCCGAACTGATCACCGACCTGATCACCAAGCTGCAGGGCGTGCTGCGCGGCGTACCGCCGCCATGGCTGCGCAAAGCGTTGCTGAAGGGCGAAGAGCGCAAACTCGATTTCGCCGACGAGGTGTGACCATGACCGATATCACCACGACTTCGGACGAAGCCGCAATCGACGCGCCGTTCGTCAAGGAACTGATCAAGCAGCTCCGCGCCCAGGACACGCACGGCGCGTGGGAGAACCGCTCCGATCTCAAGCTGCTCGACCCTTACATCATCGACAAGGCCAAGCGGCGCGAGATTCCACTGATGGGAGATCCGGACCCGGAGACGCTGTGGCGGCTGGAGCTTTTCTACAACGCGGTCGCGCTGTCGATCGAACGCGAGACCAGGATCATGGTGTCGCCGATGATGAAGATGCATCACGAAGGCTTCGGCCGCCTGATCCTCAGTGCCGGCCGGCTGATCGTGATCAACAAGCACATGCGCGACGTGCATCGGTTCGGCTTCGACAATCTCGGCAAGCTGGCCGCCGAGGGTGACAAGCTGGTCGCCGCGGGTGTCGAGATGATCCGCAAATTCCCTGACGTCGCAGCGTATTGAAGGAAGGTAATCATGTCGGACATCGAGGCGCTGAAAGCCGAGATCAAAAAACTGTCGGCGCGCGCGACGACAATGAAAATGAATCTGCACGATCTGTCCGAGGAGCTGCCGATCAATTGGCAGAACATCATGACGGTCGCGCAGCAAACCCAGGACGCTTACGCGGCCCTTGAAGCCGCGCGCAAGACGCTGAAAGAGCTGGAAGCCAAGGCCGCCTGAGGCGTCCAGACGCGACCGCTCGTATCGCGCGGCAAATACCGCGCCGCAGGAGCATGATTATGGCGATTTTTTCCACCCGCGACGGCCAGGCTTGGGAGCCGACCTACCTCACCGCGATCGACGACAAGAAGTGCATCGGCTGCGGCCGCTGTCACAAGGTGTGTTCGCGTGACGTGATGCATCTGATGGGCGTCAACGAGGATGGCGAACTGATCGCATGTTCGGGCGACGACGATGACGACGACGAGGAATTCGTCCGCAAGGTCATGGTGCTGGACGCCGCCGGGAATTGTATCGGCTGCTCGGCCTGTGTCCGGGTCTGCCCGAAGGCCTGTCAGACTCACGTCAAGGCCAGCGAACTCGGGCTGTAGGAGCGGGTCATGGGCGGCGCGGTGGAGGTTGCTCGGGATCGTTCAACGCTGACGTTGCGCGTCGCCGCCGCTGGCTTCGCCTCGTCGCCGGCAATTGTTTACCGCGCGCTCACCGGCGTCATGCCGGTGGAAGCGCGGATCGACGATGACCGGGCGTTCGATCGCCATGTGCTCGCCTCGATCCTGGCGGCCGCGATCACCGAGCCGGGGCCGATCACCGAACGTTGCGGGCTCGCAGCCGACGAGTTTACCGCGCTGATCAGTGTTTATTTCCCGCTTGTTACGGTGCTGCTGTCGGTGCTGGCGCTGGATGAGGCGGAGATCGACGACGAAGCCGCGATGCTGCGCGACCTGTTGCTGAAGCACCGCTCGACCAGTGGCGATGTCGGCCGCTGGCTGGCTGCGATGGTGGCGCGGCGGGCGATCGAGCCGGAGCATCTGTGGGAAGATCTCGGCCTGCGCAATCGCGCGGAGCTGTCGCGGCTGCTGACGCGCCACTTCGCGCCGCTGGCCGAGGGCAACACCCGCAATATGCGCTGGAAGCGCTACTTCTATCGCAAGCTCTGTGAGGATGACGGGCTGGTGATGTGCTCAACGCCGTCCTGCGCGCAGTGCAACGACTTCGCCGAATGCTTCGGTGACGAAAGCGGCGAAAGCCGCATGGCGGCGCGGCGCCGCGAGGTGGAGCTCGGGGCCGCGATCGCGTCCTGACACGGAGCGAGGCCGCCCAGACCCTCCCCTGGAGGGAAAGGGTCGCTCGCGGAGCGAGCGGGGTGGGGTGGCGAAGAGTTCATCCGCAGTGCCTGGGTCTCACCCCGCCCCGTCACGTAGTCCGCTGCGCGGCCTACGTGCCGCCCCTCCCCCTCCAGGGGAGGGTGAAGAGAGCGCCGACGCACCGTGCTCCCTGACTAATAGCTGCGAGCGATTGTCGGAAACCGTCGTCTTTCGACCATGTCGCAACTCCGACATCTGTCGGGCCTCCGATAAATACGAACAATTCCAGCGGCTTGCCGCGGCGCGTCGGGCTGGCACAGCGGTTGCAATTGCTCATGTCGGACCCAACGCAAGGAGCCGATCATGATCATTCTGACCGAACAAGCCGGGAATGCCGTCAAGGCCGCGATGTCGCGGGCGGGCAAGACCGAGGGGGGATTGCGGGTCATGGTCGAGGCGGGCGGCTGCGCCGGCTACAAGTACTTGATCGGTCTGGACCCCGCACCGCGAGATGATGATGCGGTGGTCGAAGCCGCCGGTGTCCGGGTGTTTGTCGATCCGGATTCGCAGCCGTTGCTGAACGGTATGACGATCGACTTCGTCGAGAGCCTGGAAGGCTCCGGCTTTACCTTCGACAACCCGAATGCCGAGAACAAATGCGGCTGCGGCAAGTCGTTTGGTTGAGGCAAAGCTGAGGCAAACTTCAGGCAGGAGCTGTTGGTCATGCTTAGCAATCTCGACAGGCTCGACGACCACTTCGTCCGTCCGCGCAATGCCGAAGTGCTGCTGCTGGCCAACGCGGTCGGCTCGTTCGGTACCCTGCGGTGGGGTGACGCGGTCAAGCTGATGTTGCGGATCGATCCGCGAACGGGTCGCATCGACCGCGCGACCTTCCAGGCGTTCGGCTGCAGCGCCGCGATTGCGTCGGCCTCGGCGACGACGGAACTGCTGAGCGGCAAGTCGCTCGACGAGGCGGCGGCGATCAGCGCAGCCGACATCGCGGACGCTGTCGGCGGGCTGCCGGCGGAGCGGATGTACTGCGCGGTGATGGCTTACGAAGCGTTGCAGCGCGCGATCGCGTCGTATCGCGGCGGGCCGGTGCTACGCGAGGGTGAGACGACGCCGTCATGCAAATGCCTCGGCGTCAGCCAGATGATGATCGAGCGCACCATTCGCTTCAATCGGCTCACCAGCATGGAGCAGGTGACGCAATACACCAAGGCGGCGGGAACCTGCAGCTCGTGCTTCAAGCAGGTCGAAGGCCTGCTGGCGCGCGTCAATGCCGAGATGGTCGAGGACGGACTGATCGCCACGCACGACGCGTATCAGCTCGGCTCGACGCCGCAGCGCGCGGTCGATCTCAAGCCGCGCGGCGAGCCGCAGCCCGGCACCAACATCTTCTCCGCCAAAACCGCGCCGGCGCATCTGCGGCCGACGCCGCGGCCCGAGCCCGCGCGCGCGGTGCCGGCTACGACGACCACGCTCGAACTCGACGCGCCGACGCAGGCGACGCTGATCGCCGAGGCGCTCGATGAGCTGCGTCCACATCTGAAGCGCGACGGCGGCGATTGCGAACTTGCCGGCATCGAGGGCAACACGGTCTATGTCCGGCTGTCGGGCAATTGCGTCGGCTGTCAGTTATCGTCCGTGACGCTGTCGGGCGTACAGGCCAAGCTCGCCGAGAAAATCGGTCGGCCGCTGCGTGTGGTGCCGGTGTCATGAGTGCAACCGCCGGACAGCCCGCCGACATCGTCTATCTCGACGCCAATGCGACGACGCGCACCGATCCGCGCGTGGTCGATGCGATGCTGCCGTTCTTCTCCGGTTACTTCGGCAATCCGTCGTCGAAGCACGCGCTCGGCGGCCATGCGGCGCGGGCGGTGAAGCGCGGCCGCGAGCAGCTGCAGGCGCTGCTCGGCGCCGCGTCGCCGCAGGAACTGATCTTCACCTCGGGCGGTACCGAGAGCATCAACACCGCGATCCTGTCCGCGCTGGAAGCGATGCCGCGGCGGCGCGAGATCATCACCACAGCGGTGGAGCATCCGGCCGTGATGGCGCTGTGCGCCTTCTTGGAGAAGACCAAGGGGATCCGCGTTCACGTCATCCCGGTCGATCGTCAGGGCCGGCTCGATATCGCCGCCTATCGCGCCGCGCTGTCGGACCGCGTCGCGCTGGTGTCGATGATGTGGGCCAGCAACGAGACCGGCGTGCTCAACCCGGTCGCGGATCTGGCCGAACTCGCCAAGGAAGTCGGCGCGCTGTTTCACACCGACGCGGTGCAGGCCGTCGGCAAGTGTCCGATCGATCTGCAATCCACCGCGATCGACATGCTGTCGCTGTCCGCTCATAAGCTGCACGGACCGAAGGGCATTGGCGCGCTGTATGTGCGCAGCGGCGTCGCCTTCAAGCCGCAGATCAAGGGCGGTCAGCACGAGCGCGGCCGCCGCGCCGGCACCGAGAACGTCCCCGGTATCGTCGGCCTCGGCATCGCGGCCGAACTCGCCGGCGCCGCGATGGCCGACGAAGACATTCGCGTGCGCGAACTGCGGGATCGGCTCGAGCGCGAGATCCTGGCGCAGGTCGATCACTGCGTCGCGGTCGGCGCCCGCGCCGAGCGGCTGCCGAACACGTCGAGCATCGCGTTCTCCTTCATCGATAGCGAGGCGATCGTCACGCTGCTCGATCGCGCCGGCATCGCGGCGTCGATGGGCTCGGCCTGTTCGACCGGTTCGTTCGAGCCCTCGCATGTGCTGCTGGCGATGAACGTCGCCGAGGAGGCGGTGCGCGGCGGCGTGCGTTTCTCGCTGTCGCGCGACAACACCAACGCCGACATCGACCGCGCGCTCGAAGTTATTCCCGGCGTGATCGCCAAGCTGCGGGCGATCTCGCCGTTCTGTGCCAATCAGGGCGCGTCGCAGATGCTGGGGCGTGCTCATGTCTGATCTGACCGCTGCTGCTTCGCTTCCGGTCGTGCTCAACGACACCACGCTGCGCGACGGCGAGCAGGCGCCGGGCGTTGCGTTCTCGGCCGCCGAGAAGCTCGCCATTGCCCGAGTCCTCGCTGCGGCCGGCGTGCCGGAGATCGAGGCGGGGACGCCGGCGATGGGGCCGGACGAGATCGCGGCGATCCGCGGCATCGTCGAAGCCGGTCTGCCGCTGACCACGATCGCGTGGTGCCGGATGCGGATCGAGGATGTCGACGCCGCGCTCGCGGCCGGCGTGTCGATGGTCAATGTCTCGGTGCCGGTGTCGGACGTGCAGATCGCCGCCAAGCTCGGCGGCCAGCGCAGCAACGCGATCGAGACGGTGAAGCGCGTCGTCGGCTACGCGCGCGACAAGGGGCTCGACGTCGCGGTCGGCGGCGAGGACTCTTCGCGCGCCGATCCGGCGTTTCTGGCTGAAGTGATCGCCACGGCCAAGGCGGCCGGGGCGCGGCGCTTCCGCATCGCCGATACGCTCAGCGTGCTCGATCCGTTCAGCAGTTCCAAGCTGCTAGCCGCGCTGCGCGCCGACACCGATCTTGAGCTGGAATTCCACGGCCATGATGACCTCGGGCTCGCCACTGCCAACACGCTGGCGGCGGTGCAGGCCGGTGCGACCCATGCGTCGGTCACGGTGATCGGGCTCGGCGAGCGTGCCGGCAACGCGCCGCTGGAAGAGATCGCGGTGGCGCTGAAGCAGCTGTATGGCCGCGACACCGGCGTGGTGCTGTCGGAACTGCGCCACGTCGCCGACGTCGTGGCCGAAGCCGCGGCGCGAACCATCCCGCTCAACAAGGCGATTGTCGGCGAGCACGTCTTCACCCACGAGTCCGGCATCCATGTCGACGGCCTGCTCAAGGATCAGCGCACCTATCAGTCGCTCGACCCGCTGCTGCTCGGCCGCGCCAACCATATCGTCATCGGCAAGCACTCGGGTCTGTCGGCGATCACCTCGTCGCTCGCGCGGCTCAACCTGCCGGCGACCGCCGACGAGGCGCAGGGGATTTTGGCGCAAGTGCGCCGCTACGCCGTCGCCCACAAGGGTCCGGTCGGCAACGAAACCTTGACGGCGATCTGGCGCGAAGTGCGCGATCGGCCGCTGCCGAGCTGTGCGTGAGGGGGCGGGGCTTTGGACCATAAGGCGCGTTCTCTCCCCGCGTCATTGCGAGGAGCACACGGATCGGCGCTTCGCGCCGTCCGAGCACAGGCTCCGCGACGAAGCAATCCAGAAGCTCCGTGCACGACGCTGGATTGCTTCGCTTCGCTCGCAATGACGGCAGGACAAGGCTGGCAGCAAAACAATGGCGAAGGAGAATGACATGAGCGCGTCCCTGGCGACCACGACCACCGCGTCGACCGATATCATCGGCCAGCTGCAGCGCGCCGGTTCCGCGGAGGAATTTTTCCAACTGCTCGGCGTCGCCTACGATCCCAAGCTGCTCAATGTCGCGCGTCTGCACATTCTGCGGCGGATGGGTCAGTATCTCGCAGGTGAAGATCTCGCCGGCCTGCCGGGCGATGAAGCGGCCGCGCGCTGCAAGGCGGTGCTGGAGCGCGCCTATGCGGATTTCGTCGCGTCGTCGCCGCTCGATCAGCGAGTCTTCAAGGTCCTTAAGGACGCAGTGGCGCCGAAGGCCCCGCGCAAGGCGGCGTTCGTTTCGCTGGACGCGCTGAAGTAACCGGGGCGTACACCTCACCGAGAATAAGTACCTCTCCGTCATGGCCGGCCTTGTGCCGGCCATCCACGTTTCTTGCTGAGGTTGCCGCCTTTCGTGGATGGCCGGGACAAGCCCGGCCATGACGGGCTCTGGGGTGTTGGGTTCGATGCGTTTGGCATCACGCATGCTCTTCAACCCGCTGTCGCCTTCCTGACAAGTGTCACACTTGTCGGATCGCCGTCATGGCGAAATCGCCCGGCGAGGCGGCGCGGATCGTCCAACGCCTTGCTTTTCCGCATGAATCTCGCTGCGCGCAAAGTTGGTACGGCCCTTGCTGATAGCTTGGTGTCAGCTTAGCGCGGAGCACATCATGCATATCGTCGTTTGTATCAAGCAGGTCCCGGACTCGGCGCAGATCCGCGTGCATCCGGTCACCAACACGATCATGCGCCAGGGCGTCCCGACGATCATCAATCCCTATGATCTGTTCGCGCTCGAAGAGGCGCTGCGGCTGCGCGATCAGCTCGGCGGCGAGGTCACGGTGCTGACCATGGGGCCGCCCTCGGCCGAGGATTCGCTGCGGAAGGCGCTGACCTTCGGCGCCAATCGCGCGGTGCTGCTCACCGACCGCTTCTTCGCCGGCGCCGATACGCTCGCCACCAGCTACGCGCTCGCCGCCGCGATCCGAAAGATCGGCGCGACCTTCGGTGCGCCCGATATCGTGTTCACCGGCAAGCAGACCATCGACGGCGATACCGCGCAGGTCGGCCCGGGCATCTGCAAGCGGCTCGACTTCCTGCAGCTTACTTACGTCTCGAAGGTCTCGTCGGTCGATCTCGCCGGCCGCACCATCGAGGTCGAGCGCCGCTCCGAGGGCGGCGTGCAGGTGCTGCGCAGCACGCTGCCCTGCCTGATCACCATGCTCGAAGGCACCAATCAGGTGCGCCGCGGCTCGATGCAGAACGCGCTGAATGCCGCCCGCGCCGAAGTGGTGAAGTGGAGCGCTCAGGATGCCGGCGTCGAGGACATCTCCAAATGCGGCCTGCGCGGCTCGCCGACCGTGGTGAAGCGCGTGTTCGCGCCGACGCCGCGCGCCGAGAAGGCGAAGGTCGTCGAGGCTACCGGCCAGCCGCCGGCCGAGGCGCTGATCGACGAAATTTTCAAGCTCCGCCCCAAGCTCGAAGCCGAGATGTTCGAGCTGGCCCGCGGGTTCTGACACCTCTCAACAGAAAGCCGTTCCGATGAGTCAGCCAGCCAAGCCTGCACCGCAGCCCGCCGGACGCGCCTCCGCCAAGAAGGAGCTGCCCGAGCACTTCAAGGCCTACAAGCACGTCTGGGTCTTCATCGAACAGGAGCGCGGCCACGTGCATCCGGTGTCGTGGGAGCTGATGGGCTCCGGCCGCCGGCTCGCCGACAAGCTCGGCGTCCAGCTCGCCGCCGTGGTGATCGGCCCGAAGGGCGAGGCGACGCAGGCCGCGGTGGCGGAATCATTCTGCTACGGCGCTGATCTCGCTTACGTCTGTGCCGACGACGTGCTCACGGACTATCGCAACGAGTCCTACACCAAGGCGCTGACCGATCTGGTCAACACCTACAAGCCTGAAATACTGCTGCTCGGCGCCACCACGCTCGGCCGCGATCTCGCCGGCGCGGTGGCGACGACGCTGCTCACCGGCCTGACCGCCGATTGCACCGAGCTTGAGGTCGACAGCGACAACTCGCTCGCCGCGACGCGTCCGACCTTCGGCGGCTCGCTGCTGTGCACGATCTACACGCTGAACTTCCGGCCGCAGATGGCCACCGTGCGGCCGCGCGTGATGTCGATGCCCGACCGGGTCGAGAAGCCGATCGGCCGCGTTATCGAATTCCCGCTCGGGCTCGTCGAGGCCGACATCGTCACTAAGATCCTCGCCTTCGTGCCGGATCGCGACAAGGCGACCTCGAACCTCGCTTATGCCGACATCGTCGTCGCCGGCGGTCTCGGTCTCAACTCGCCGGAGAACTTCCAGCTGGTGCGCCAGCTCGCCGGCGTGCTCGGCGCCGAATATGGCTGCTCGCGGCCGCTGGTGCAGAAGGGCTGGGTCTCGGCCGACCGCCAGATCGGCCAGACCGGCAAGACCATCCGGCCGAAGCTGTACATCGCGGCCGGCATCTCCGGCGCGATCCAGCACCGCGTCGGCGTCGACGGCTCGGACCTGATCGTCGCGATCAACACCGACAAGAACGCGCCGATCTTCGACTTCGCCCATCTCGCTCTCGTCACCGATGCGATCCGGCTGCTGCCGGCGCTGACCGAAGCGTTCCGCAAGCGGCTGTCGCCGCACACCCGCGACCGGATCGCGAGCTAACAGGAGGCTGCCATGATCGAGGAACGTTTCGACGCCATCGTGGTCGGCGCCGGCATGGCCGGCAATGCCGCGGCGCTCACCATGGCCAAGCGAGGCCTGAAGGTGCTGCAGATCGAGCGCGGTGAGTATCCCGGCTCGAAGAACGTGCAGGGCGCGATTCTCTACGCCGACATGCTGGAGAAGCTGGTGCCCGACTTCCGCGAGGACGCGCCGCTGGAGCGGCACCTCGTCGAGCAGCGGTTCTGGATGATGGACGGCAAGTCGCACACCGGCCTGCATCACCGCTCCGACGACTTCAACGAAGAGAAGCCGAACCGCTACACCATCATCCGCGCGCAGTTCGACAAATGGCTGTCGAGCCGGGCGCAGGAAGCCGGCGCCGTGGTGCTGTGCGAAACCACGGTGAAGGAACTGGTCAAGGACGCTTACGGCAAGGTGATCGGCGTGATCACCGATCGTGACGGCGGCCAGGTCCATGCCGACGTCGTGGTGCTGGCCGAGGGCGTCAACGGCCTGCTTGGCACCAAGGCCGAGCTGCGCGAACGTCCGACGCCCGACAACGTCGCGCTCGCGGTGAAGGAGATGCACTTCCTGCCGCGCGAGACCATCGAGGCGCGCTTCAACCTCAAGGGCGACGAGGGCGTGGTGATCGAGGCCGCCGGCACGATCTCGGCCGGCATGACCGGCATGGGTTTCCTCTACACCAACAAGGAGTCGATCTCGATCGGCATCGGCTGTCTGGTCGCCGACTTCCAGAAGAGCGGCGAGACGCCCTATGACCTGCTCGACCGCTTCAAGAAGCACCCGTCGATCGCGCCGCTGATCGAGGGCTCAGAAGTCAAGGAATATGCCGGGCATCTGATTCCGGAAGGCGGCTTCAACGCCATTCCGCAGCTCTACGGCGACGGCTGGGTGGTGGTCGGCGATGCCGCGCAGCTCAACAACGCGCTGCACCGCGAGGGCTCCAACCGGGCGATGACCTCGGGCCGGATCGCCGGCGAGGCGATCTTCCAGGTCAAGTCGCGCAAGGATCCGATGACCAAGCAGAACCTGGCGCTCTACAAGACCATGCTGGACGACAGCTTCGTCATCAAGGATCTGAAGAAGTACAAGGATATGCCGGGTCTGCTGCACATCCAGTCGCAGAACTTCTTCCTGACCTACCCGCAGCTCATCAACAAGGCGCTGCAGAACTTCGTGCGGGTCGATGGCACGCCGAAGCTGGAGAAGGAGAACACCACTATCAAGTCGTTCGTGTCGGCGCGGTCGTGGGGCGGGCTATTCGGCGACGCCTTCCGCTTCGCGCGGGCGTGGCGCTGAGCGCGGATCAGTTCATCCAAATCGGAGAGGCCATCATGACCACGGAAGCCCCCATTCGGGTCGAAGACAAGCTGTTCCAGAACCGCTATCTGGTCGACGTCGGCAACGCCCACATCAAGGTGAAGCCGCACACCAAGCCGTCGCCGCAACTGCTGGCGCTGCTGAAGGTCTGCCCGGCGCATTGCTACGAACTCAACAGCAACGGCCAGGTCGAAGTGACGCCCGACGGTTGCGTCGAATGCGGCACCTGCCGGGTGATCGCCGAAGGCGGCGGCGACATCGAATGGAGCTACCCGCGCGGCGGCTACGGCGTGCTGTTCAAGTTCGGGTAGTTCTTCGCTACATTCAAAGCCTGCGTTATGCCCGGCCCTGTGCCGGGCATCGACGTCTGGCTGGTACTATGAGGCGAGACGTCGATGGCAGGGCTTCGCCGCGCCGAAAGGACTTCGGCCCCGCAGGCGGGACGAGCCCGACCATAACGGGGAGGGTGCACACCCTCAGGCGGAAGGGCGCCGGCGCTCGCGTCGGCCTGGCGCGCGGCCGCTTACGCTGCCGAATTGAGCACTGTCTGAGCGCCGGCGCGCACGCGTTGCGGGACGAGGCCGCGGCGGGCGAGCCATTGCTGGACGCGCGGCGAGTCGATCATCGCCTCTTCGGCGAGGCCGCCAGTGAATTCGCGCCAGCGTGCGACGTGGCGCTCGGGGACGCCGACGATCACCGGAATGCCGAGGTCGATCGCCTCGTTGATCACGTCGGCGAGCCCGCCGCCGTCGGCTTCGAGCTGACCGAATTTGTTGACGATCAGCAGCTCCGGGCATTTCTGGAACGCTGCGCTGATCAGCGCGGCGGCGTCCTGCATGGCGGCCGGATCGACCCGGCAGCCGGCGGGCTGCGGCGTCTGATCGTCGGCGAGCTGGAGGATGATCCGCGAGCTCAGTTCCTCGATCTCCATGTCGCAGCGCGGGGTGCCTTCACGCGTCGCGTGATACGCTACGATGCCTGCAACCACCGCGCCGGTGTCGCGGAGCCGGTAGCCGAGTTCGGAAATCGTCCGGCACGCAGCCGCGCCATCCGCATAGACCAAAGCGAGAATCGAAGGTCTGCCGGTCCGGCCGAGATTGTACCCCATCGCTATCCCGCAAGCTCCAATAAGACTTTCGCATGATGAAATGCCAGAATCAGCAGGGGCCGGCTTTGCGACAAATCAATATCGATAGCGGGAACGAAACGATCGAAAATGTCTCCGGCCCCCCGACCGGATAGCATCCCGTGTCCCGGACAAGGCGGAGCGCGAAGCGCTGCGCCGCTGATCCGAGCCCCGGTTAGTTGCTGCACTCGCAGTCGGCCACGAACCGGGACCCCGGATTCTGCAGCGCACCACGCCGCAAGTGCGGCGTGGTGCGCAGCGTCCGGTGAACGGGGGCTGTGGCGCAGCGTCCGGGGAATTGGGGGGATGCTTAGTTGGCGCCGAGCAACGAGGTGACTTGGCGCTGGTTCGAGGGCATCAGCATCGACCGCAGCTTGGCGTAGACGCGGACAGCGAGGCCGAACAGCTTCGGCTGCGTCCGGCGGCAGAACGCGATCTTGCGGATGTGGCCTTCGACATGCCAGCGCGCGCTGGCGCCGTCCTTGAAGAAGATCACGTCGCCCGGCCCGTAGCGCTTCGCCGGCATGCCTTCGCTCTCGATCACCACCGAGCCTTCGAGAATGCAGATCGTCTCGTCGATGTCGTAGTGCCACTCGAACTTGCCCTCGGTGCACTGCCAGATGATCGTCGAGGCCATGCCGTCGGCGCTGCGCGACAGCGTGCAGTTGGTCGCCACCGGGTTGCCTTCAAGGATCCACGACGGCTCGATCGGCGCCGGCTTCAGTTCGACGTCGGTCTTCGCGGTGAGAATCAGGTTGGCGGTCATCGGTCGACTCCTGGATGTGCTGCGGAAACTGATGAGGACGATGCGTCGTTGCTGCGCTCAGGCCGCCTGCATCTGCAGGCGGCGCAGGACCATGCTCTCGATGGTTTCGACCGAGGTGAAGTTCTCGGGCGTGATTTCCGATTGCGGCAGTGTGAGATCGAAGGCCGCCTCGACGCCGAGCATCAGGTTGACCATCTCCATCGAGGTCAAGCCGGCGTCGGCAAGTCGTGTATCAGGACGCAGCGCGTTCGGCGTCGCGCTTTCCTTCAGCATCGATCCGACCAGTTCGAGCAGTTTGTTCCGGACCGCGGTGTCCGTGCTCGCCTGCATGGCATCCTCCGTATTGTTGCATGCGCGCCGCCGGAACCCACTCCATCCGGGCGCGCCTTGTTGCGGTGATGTAATCGCAGAAACTTTTCGAAAACAATTGTGCAGTTTGTCTGCGGCGGGCGTTTCGATCTTAACGCTAACGGGATGCCCCGGACTTTCACTCATCGCCACAAGCGGCGATTAACCGTCGCTTTCGAATTCAAATTGATTCACTTTGAATCATCTCGACGCATCGTCGCCGCGCTCCTAGCGTCCGGTCGCAGTCGCTGGCGGCATTCCGCGCCGGCACGCGTAGCACCGAATGATCAGGATGTGCACGCCGTCTCAAGGGAGACTCGACGCCATGGCGATGATGACTGACAGTACGGCCCGCGACCTCATATCCTCGACTGTTCCGTTCCGGCACGCGACTGTCCCATTGTCGCAACGCGTGGCACAGGTGGCGGCAATTGCGGCCGCCGAGGCCGACAGCGTCGATCGGGAGTCGCGGTTTCCGCGCGCGGCGATC
>NZ_JBMDXE010000191.1:0-12582 GCF_048594845.1 Rhodopseudomonas sp.
CGGAGACCAACGTGCACGTATAGTCGATAGCGGGCACTGAGTGCGTGTCGCCCTCACCCCAGCCTTCTCCCGCAAGCGGGAGAGGGAGCGCGCTGCGACGCGGGGAGAGGCTTGGATCAAACTCAGTTCTGCAGACGCACGCCGAGCATCACCACGGTGGCGTTGTAGCTGCCGCCGGCGACGTTGGAGTCGAGCTGGTCGCGGCGTAGCGTGCCCTTGACCCAGAGCTGGCGGCTCATCTTGTAGATCAGATTGCCCTCGAGCGAATTGAAGCGGTCGCTGCGGCCGGAGCCCTGATAGTCGTAGGTCGCATAGGTGAACTTGCCGACCGCGGTCAGCCAGCGGCGGAAATCGTGGTCGACTTCGGCCGTGTAGGTGCGGGTGAGCACGCCGGAGACGCCGGCGAGCGGCGACTCGTCGATGGTGGTGTCGGCGCCGAGCTTGAATTTGGTCAGCGGCGTGACGGTCCAGATCAGCGACGCGCTGGTGAGCAGGCCCTCGAGCTTGAGCAGCCGCGGATCGCTGTAGGTCCGCGCGGCCCAGCCGATCGAGGCTTCGCCCGTGAGCAGCCGCGTCAGCTCGAAGCTGGTGCCGCCCTTGACGTAGCCGCCGTTGCTGTCGCGCATGTAGCCGTAGCGGTCGACCGCGGTGTCGTGCGTGCGCGTATCCGCCTGACCTTCGACGAACGGCTTCAGCCACGGCAGCACCTCGTAGCTGACGCGTCCGGTGCCGGCATATTGGTTGAAGTTACGATCGTTGTTGGGCTCGGTGCTGCCGTCGGTGAATACCGACTGCTGATAGGTGCGGCGGTCGGCGCTGCCGATCGCCGTGACCTGCAGCCGGTTGAAATTCTGATCGATGCCGCCGGACACGCCGGTCTGCGTATAGATCGGGAATTTCTGCAGGCCGAACGCGTTGTTCGGGCTGCCGGGATTGTCGGTGCCGACGATCACGCGGCCCTGGCCGAGCAGTCTCGTATCCCGCGAGACGTCGATGCGGCCGTCGATATGGCCGTCGAAATCCGGCCGATCGAGATTGCGCGGCGCCGAGGTGACGCCGCTGCCCGGATTGTTGAAGTCGTGGCCGTAGCCGGTGAAGGAGCCGCGCAGATCGGCGACCAGCGCGTGGCGGTCCCAGTCCGACGTCACCATCAGTTCGGGCGACACCTTGTAGAAGCCGGAGGCCTGCGGGGTCGCGATGCGGCCCGGATTGCTGTCGTAGCCGCCGTTGAGTTCGAGCGCGCCCTTGATCAGGAAGCTGCCCGCATAGTCGCCGACCGGACCGAACGGATCGTCGTCGGCCTTGAGCCGGCGGCGCAGCGGCTGACCGGGCAGCGTGCCGTTGAAGGTCGCAGCGACCGGCAGTTTGGCGGCCGCCTGCGACGGCGGCAGCGGGCGGGCCGGCGGCGGCGCAGGCGTCAGCACCGGGGAGCCGGGACCGGCCGATTTCGGGCGGGGCGCGCCGGGGCGCAGCTTCGGCTGCTGCCGCTTGCGGCCGAGCGCGTCATAGCCGGTGCCGGATGCACCGAGGCTCGGCCGCTGTAGGCCGAATTCCGGCGCGGCGCCGAGCCGGGAGGGCGCCCCCCGGCTGCCGCGCATGTCGTCGGTATCGTAGGGATCGGCCTGGCGGGGCGCGCGCGCTGTCTGTGCCTGGGTGGGCTGCAGCGGCCGGTCCTGCTGGGACACGAAGGCGCCGCGCTGCGGCGTGAACAGGTCGCGGGTCAGGCTTTGCGCCTGCGCATGCCCGGCCGTGCCGGCCAGCAGGCACGCCGTCGCCGCCCGCAGCCAGGCCGCGCGGCGGAAGGGGCCCGTTGCTGACGACGCCGTCACGGTCGAAAAACCTCTGCGAAAACAATATGTTGTGGCAAGGAACCGGACCTTGGGGAGCGCCCTCGGGACGGATCATCGTTAATGGAGTAAAAACATTTATGGTTAAGGAGGGGTTGAGAAACGCCCCCAACGATCGGTTGAGAACCTTTCCGAGAGGTATCTGGGCGCGTCGCTTCCCGTACCGTGGCATGCTAGGAAGACGCCGGTCGCTCACTGGCTGAGGATTCGGGACCCCGATGGCTCTTTCCAAACCCCGCACCACGAAAACCGCGATGACCGAGTCCGCTGCCGCCATTCCCTCGGCCCTGCGCACGCTGGAGTCCGAAGCCGAGGGCGTTACCGCGCTGGCCGCGGCGCTGCGCGGCGACCTCGGCGCGGCCTTCGTGGCCGCCGTCGAGATGATCCAGACCGGCAAGGGCCGCCTGATCATCACCGGCCTCGGCAAGTCCGGACATATCGGCCGCAAGATCGCCGCGACCTTCGCCTCCACCGGCACGCCGGCGTTCTTCGTCCACGCTTCCGAAGCCAGCCATGGCGATCTCGGCATGATCACCGCCGACGACGTCATCCTGGCGATGTCGTGGTCCGGCGAGCAGCCGGAAATGAAGAACCTGATCAGCTACGCCAAGCGCTTCAAGATCGCGCTGATCGCCATGACCTCGGATGCCAACTCGACGCTGGCGCAGGCGGCCGAGATCGCCCTGACGCTGCCGAAGGCGCGCGAGGCCTGCCCGCACAATCTGGCGCCGACCACCTCGTCGCTGATGATGCTGGCGCTCGGCGACGCGATCGCGATCGCGCTCTTGGAGAGCCGCGGCTTCACCTCGACCGATTTCAGCGTGCTGCATCCGGGCGGCAAGCTCGGCGCGATGCTGAAATACGCCCGCGACCTGATGCACACCGGCGACGCCATCCCGCTGAAGCCGCTCGGCACCAAGATGTCGGACGCGCTGGTCGAAATGTCCGCCAAGGGGTTCGGCTGTGTCGGCATTGTCGACGGCAACGGCGCGATCGCCGGCATCGTCACCGACGGCGACCTCCGCCGCCACATGCGCCCGGACCTGATGACCGCCACGGTCGACGAGGTGATGACCAAGCGCCCGAAGACGATCAGCCCCAACCTGCTGGCGGGCGAGACGCTCGAGCTGCTGAACTCCTCGAAGATCACCGCGCTGCTGGTCACCGAAGGCAAGAAGCCGGTCGGCATCGTGCATCTGCACGACCTGCTGCGGGCCGGGGTGGCTTAGGGGCCTCACGCCAGTCGGTTCGGGATCTCCCCGCATTCTGCGCCGTCATCCTGAGGTGCTCGCCCGTGAGGGCGAGCCTCGAAGGATGCGGACGCGCTAGCCGGCGCATGCTCCCCTGTGCCCATCCTTCGAGGCCGCCGCTGCGCGGCGGCGCCTCAGGATAACGCCGGGTGTGAGGCGAAGGCCCAAGACCTCCGCACTGCCCTGACGATCAGGAAGACGGCTACGCCGCCGCTACGATCAGATTCACCCCGTCGGCCTGCACGATCTTCACGCGGCTCCCCGCCGGGGCATCCGGGCCGGTGACGCGCCAGAAGGTGTCGTCGATCCGCACCGTGCCGACGCCGCCGACGATCGGCTTTTCCAGCGTGAACTCGCGGCCGACCAGCGCATCGGTGCGGCGGTTGAGGAACGGGTTGGTGGCGTTGGATTCGGCCTCGCCGCCACGCGCCATCCGCCGCCACAGCGGCACCGCGGCGATCGCCAGCACAGCGAACAGCAGGAACTGCGCCTGCCAGGACAGCGCAAAGGCGGCCCCGAACGTAAATGTCGCGAGGCCGGTCAGCAGCGCCGCGAGGCCGAGCCAGAACAGGAAGATCCCCGGAGCCAGCAGCTCCAGCGCCATCAGGATGAAGCCGGCGATCAGCCAGTTCCAGGCGCCGAGCGAATTCAGAATATCGATCATGGTCGCACCTTGCAGAGGCGCTCAGTGTAGCCCGTCATTGCGAGCGAAGCGAAGCAATCCAGCGACGTGCACGGGGCTTCTGGATTGCTTCGTCGGCTTCGCCTCTTCGCAATGACACGGCGAGGTGGTCGGCCTTGCTCGGACGCCTGGTGTCGCAACTGCCTATCCCCGTCATGGCCGGGCTTGTCCCGCCTGCGCGGTCGTAGCCGCTTCGGCGCGGCGAAGGCCCGGCCATCCACGCCTTTGTCGCAACTGAGGCTGCAAGGCGTGGATGCCCGGGAAGAGCCCGGGCATGACGAGTGGAGAGAACGATGCTTCGCAATGGGCTTTGCGTTCGGCTTAGCGCTTACGACGTCTTCGTCGGTCCCGCCGGCGGCACCGAGCCGCCGCGGCGGGCGGCGGCTTGGGCGGAGGCGGCGCTTTCGCCGAAGGTGGCCTTGGCGATCTCGCCGATGCCGGCAAGCGAGCCGAGCATGCTCATCGCCTCCACCGGCAGCATGATCACCTTCTGGTTCGGCGCATCGGCGAGCTGCCCGAACGCCTTGATGTATTTGTCGGCGATGAAGTAGTTCAGCGCCGCGACGTCGCCCTTGCCGATCGCTTCGCTGACCATCTGGGTGGCGCGCGCTTCGGCCTCGGCACTTCGCTCGCGCGCTTCGGCGTCGCGGAACGCGGCTTCGCGGCGGCCTTCGGCCTGTAGGATCTGGCCCTGCTTGGCGCCCTCGGCCCGCAGGATCTCCGACTGCCGCGCGCCTTCGGCCTGCAGGATGTCGGCGCGCTTGACGCGCTCGGCCTTCATCTGCCGGCCCATCGCCTCGACCAGATCGGCCGGCGGCACGATGTCCTTGATCTCGATGCGGTTGACCTTGACGCCCCACGGCGACACCGCGGCGTCGACGACGCGCAGCAGCCGCTCGTTGATCTCGTCGCGATGCGACAGCACCTGGTCGAGATCCATCGAGCCCATCACCGAGCGGATGTTGGTCATCGTCAGCACGATGATGCCCTGCTCCAGATTGGCGACCTCGTAGCTCGCCTTGGCGGCGTCGAACACCTGGAAGAACGCGACGCCGTCCGCCGTCACGCTGGCATTGTCCTTGGTGATGACTTCCTGCTGCGGGATCTCCAGCACCTGCTCCATCACGTTCATCTTGCGACCGACGCGATCGAAATACGGGATGATCAGATTGAGGCCCGGCGACAGCGTGCGGGTGAATTTGCCGAACCGCTCGATCGTCCAGTTGTAGCCCTGCGGCACCGTCTTGACCCCGGCGAACAGCGTCAGGATCACCAGCAGCACGATCAGGATGGAGAAGATATCGAAACCGGACAGATTGTACATTCAGCGTCTCCTGGAGGCCGCCCGCGCGCGGATGCCGGCGCGGTGACGGCGATGCGCTCGCCCGCGCGGCGAAATCGGCGGTCGAACCGCCATGGGTCGTTGCTCAGGATTGTAAGGTTCGAGCGCGGCGAAAGCGAGCGCTGCGGCTGCGGCGTTTATGGCCGCTGGAGCATGACATCAGATCGATCGAAACGTCCTCAAGCACAGAGTCGTCATCCTGAGGTGCGCGCGTAGCGCGCCTCGAAGGATGCGGCCAAGGTGCCCCTGCGGCTCATCCTTCGAGGCCCGCCGCGCCGCGCTGAGCGCGGCCCTGCGGGCACCTCAGGATGACGGCACCGTGTCGAAATGCAGTTTGAATCCATCGAGAACGAGCGGCTCTGTCAGCAGCCGCTGCGGCCAGCTTTTACAACCAGCCTTGCAGCTCGCGCATCACCAGCTGATGGATGACGTCGATGCCGTCGTCGCTGTCGTTGAGGCAGGGGATGGCGGAGAATTCCTTGCCGCCATTGTGCAGGAAGATCTCGCAATTCTCCTGCGCGATTTCTTCAAGCGTCTCGAGGCAGTCGGCGGCGAAGCCCGGCATCACCACCGCGAGCTTGCGGACGCCGTCCTTGGCGAGCTTCTCGATGGTCTTGTCGGTGTAGGGCTGCAGCCACTCGTTGAAGCCGAAGCGCGACTGGAAGGTCAGCAGCAGCTTCTTGTCGTCCAGGCCCATCCGCTCACGCAGCGCCTCGACGGTGGCGACGCATTGCTTCTGATAAGGATCGCCCTTTTCGATGTAGGACTGCGGCATGCCGTGGAACGAGGCCACGATCATCTCGGGCTCGAACGGCAGCGTCGCGAGGTGCTTGTTGATCGAGTTCGCCAGCGCGTCGATATAGGCGACGTCGCGGAAATACGGCGGCGTGACCCGCAGCGTCGGCTGGGCGCGCAGTTCGCGCAGCACGCGAAACGCCTGGTCGCACACCGTGGCGGAGGTCGCCGCCGAGTATTGCGGATACAGCGGCACCACCAGCAGGCGCGTGCAGCCGTGGCGCATCAGCGCCTCAATCCGGTCGCGCATCGACGGGTTGCCGTAACGCATCGCCCAATCGACCATCAGATGGCTGCGGCCGGCCAGCGAGGCGCCGAGCTTCTCGGCCTGGGCGCGGGTGATGGTCTTGAGCGGTGACTCGTTTTTTTCGGTGTTCCAGATCTTCTGATAGTCCTTGGCCTTGCGGGCCGGACGGGTGTTCAGAATGATGCCGTTCAGCGCCAGCTTCCAGAAGATGCCCTGGTTTTCGATCACCCGGGGATCCGACAGGAACTCGCGCAGATAGATCCGCACACCCTTGGTATCGCAGGTGTCCGGGGTGCCGAGATTGACCAGCAGCACGCCGACGCGCTCGGGCTCGGGGGCCGGAACGGGCGCGGGACCGTGGATGGGAACAATCACCGTCATGATGCTGGTTGGCTTCGCGCTTTGGCCTATCGTTGTCAAGACGACGCGATGACTGCGGGGCGTGCGATCAACGCGCTTGTCGGCTGACTCGGTAGTTAGGGTCCGATCGCCGAACCACAACGGGTGCGTCCCGACATCGTCCCGACCTGTCCGACGTTACGACCCGGCTGGTTAAAGACAGGTCACACGTTCGGCCGCCACGTAACCCAGTAAAAGTCCGATGCCGAACAGCAGCACCAGCCCGGCAGCGCCGAATTCGATGCCGCGCATCACCAGCGCGCCGCTGCCGGCCTGACCGGCCGCCAGCCGCTTCGCCACGCCCTTGGCCGAGACCGCGATGCTGGCGATGGTCGCGACCGTGATGAAGGTGCCGAGCCCCATCATGAAGGTGGCGGCGACGCCGGCCCAGAACAGGTTCTGCGCCAGCGCGAACACCAAGACCAGGATGGCGCCCGAGCAGGGCCGGATGCCGACCGTCAGCACTGCGCCAAGCCCGCGCCGCCAGCCGTCCGGGCCGGCGAGTTCCGACGGATCGGGCCCGTGCGAGCACTGGCTGCACGTTTCGTCATGGGCATGGTGATGATGCGCATGATCGTGATGGTCGTGGCCGTGATGATCATGCCCGTGATGATGGTGGTCATGGCCGTGGTCGTGACCATGATGATGATCGTGGCCGTGGGCATGGCCATGATCGTGGCCGTGCTGATGGTCGTGCCCGGTATGGGCCTGCAGGGCGTGGCTGTGGCCGTGATCATGGGGATGATCATGGTCGTGATGCGCGTGAGCGTGTGGCGTGTGTCCCGCATGCGCCAGCGCGGGCGCTGGGGCGAGCGCGAGGCCGGAGCGGCGCGTCGTGGCCTGCAGTGCGCGGAAGAAGCCGCCGCCCTTGCTCCACACCAGCCGCGCGCCGAACGCCGCGATCAGGCCGTAGCTGGCGATCTCAATGACCCGCTCGGCGCTGCACATCGTCTTGGCGGTGGCGTTGAGCAGCCAGGCGCAGACGCCGACGATCAGCACCGCGACCAGCGCCTGCAGCATCGCCGAAACGAACGACAGCACGACGCCGCGCCGCGCGGTTTCCTCGTTGGCGATCATGTAGGACGAGATCACCGCCTTGCCGTGGCCGGGGCCGGCGGCGTGAAAGATGCCGTAGGCGAACGAAATGCCGAGCAGCGTCCAGACCGCGGTGCCGTCGGCTTTCGCGGCCCGGATCGTCGCCGACATCTGCTTGTAGAACGCCGACTGCTGCGCCAGCAGCCAACCGATGACGCCGCCGGCTTGCGGCTCGGGCGCGGACTTGGGAGCGCCGAAGGGATTTTGCGCGAAGGCGGCGTGCAAGGTGGCGTCGGCGAGGACACCGGCGGCGAGCAGCGCGAGGCAGAGAAACGCCAGCGTCGAGAGCGACCACCCCGCCCCGTCATGGCGAGCGAAGCGAAGCAATCCAGCCCGGTGCATTGCGCTGGATTGCTTCGCTCCGCTAGCAATGACGGAGCTGGCTCTGTGCTGATGATCCGACGTAACGTCTCGTTTCGGCTCCATCACGGGCACTTGACCTCGATCTTGTTGGCGAACATCGCGCCGTAGTTCGAATTATCGCCGTTCAGGAAGTTGTCCTCGGACATCCGCTGCGCGTTGGCGCTGCCGTCGGACGGGCGCTGGAACTGGAAGCTGCAGCCGGCCGGCGCACCGGCGAGCTTGATCGGATCCTTCTCGGCGAAGGTGAAGTCGATGAAGTAGGTCGGGTCGAACACTTCGACCGCGAGCTCGGGGCTCTTCACCGGCGTCTTCAGCGGCAGATAGAAGTGCAGCATCAGCACGCCGTCCTTGTGGGTCAGATAGTAGTCGACCGGCTCGCCGAACTTCTGCTTCTTGCCGTTCACCTTGGCGAAGGTGAAATAGGCGAATTCCTTCAGCGACTCGACATTGGTCTGCGCCAGCGGCGCGAGATCCTCGCGGGTGTAGACGCCCTTCTGCTTGGTCTCGATGCCCTGCAGCGCATAGGTCGAGAACATGTCGTCGAACGCCCAGGCATGACGCACGCCGGTGAACGAACCGTCTGGCCCGTACACCAGCTCGCTGGTGGCGGTGATCCAGACGTGGGGGTGGGCGTGGGCGGCGGCGACGCCGGCGGTGAGCGTCAGCGCAGCGACCAACACCGACCGGAGCGCGGCGAGGCGAAGCCAGCCGAACATGGGCTACGCGGCCTCCGGGGTGTCGAGCAGGCCGCGGCGGCGGAGCAAGGCGTCGGGCTCGGGGGCGCGGCCGCGGAAGGCGATGTAGGCTTCCTCTGGATCGCGCGAACCGCCGGACGAATAGATGTCGTCGCGCAGCCGCTTGGCGACGGCCGGATCGAAGATGTTGCCGGCCTCCTCGAACGCGCCGAAGGCGTCGGCATCCATCACTTCGCTCCACATGTAGCTGTAGTAGCCCGAGGCGTAGTGATCGCCGGAGAAGATGTGGCCGAACTGGGTCGGCCGGTGCCGCATCGCGATCTCCTCGGGCATGCCGATCTTGGCGAGCTCGCGCTGTTCGAACGCGCGGACCTCGCCGACGCTCGCGGCCGGCTGGGTGTGGAACTCCAGGTCGAGCAGCGCCGACGACACGAACTCCACCGTGGCAAAGCCCTGGTTGAACTTTCGCGCGGCAATGAAGCGCTTCAGCAGATCGTCGGGCAGCGGCTCGCCGGTCTGGTAGTGGCGGGCGAACTGCTGCAGCACCTGCGGCTGCTCCTGCCAGTGCTCGTACAGCTGCGACGGCAGCTCGACGAAGTCGGTGAACACGCTGGTGCCCGACAGCGACGGATAGGTGACGTCGCTCAGCATGCCGTGCAGGCCGTGACCGAATTCATGGAACAGCGTGCGGGCATCGTCGGGCGACAGCAGCGACGGCTCGTCGCCCGCGCCCTTGGCGAAGTTGCAGACGTTGATGATCAGCGGCGAGACATTGCCGTCGAGCTTCTGCTGGTCGCGCAGCGAAGTCATCCAGGCGCCGGAGCGCTTCGACGGCCGGGCGTAGTAATCGCCGTAGAACAGGCCGCGATGAGCGCCATCGGCGTCCTTCACTTCCCAGACGCGCACGTCCGGGTGCCACACCGCGACGTCCTTGCGCTCCTCGAAGGTGACGCCGAACAGCCGGGTTGCGGTGTCGAACGAGGCGGCGATCATGTTGTCGAGCGACAGATACGGCTTGATCGCCGCGTCGTCGAAATTGGCGCGGCGCTGGCGCAGCTTCTCGGCGTAATAGCGCCAGTCCCAAGGTGCCAGCTTGAAGTTGCCGCCTTCCTCGGCGACCAGCTCCTGCAGCGCGTCGCGGTCGGCGAGCGCGCGGGCGCGCGCCGGCTTCCACACCCGCTCGAGCAGGCCGCGCACCGCCTCGGGAGTCTTGGCCATCGAATCGGCGAGCCGATAGGCCGCGAAGGTCGGATAGCCGAGCAGCTTGGCGCTCTCCTCGCGCAGCTTCAGGATGTCGCCGATCAGCGCGTTGTTGTCGTTGGCGTTGCCGTTGTCGCCGCGGGCGATGAAGGCGCGATACACCTTCTCGCGCAGGTCGCGGCGGCTCGACATCTTCAGGAACGGCTCGACCGAGGAGCGCGACAACGTGATCACCGCCTTGCCGGGCATGCCGCGTTCGTCCGCCGCGGCCTTGGCGGCGGTGACGAAGCTGGCCGGCAGGCCCTCGGTGTCGCCCTCGCCCAGTTCCATGAACCACTCCTGCTCGTCGCCGAGCAGATGGTGGCTGAAATTGGTGCCGAGCTGCGCCAGCTGCTCGTTGATCTCCGCCATGCGCGCCTTGGCGGCGTCGTCGAGACCAGCGCCGGAGCGGTGGAAGCGGGTGTAGGTGCGCTCCAGCAGCCGCTGCTGCTCGGGCGTCAGGTTCAGGTCGTTGCGCTTGTCGCGCAGCGCGGCGATGCGGCCGAACAGCACCGCGTTCATCATGATCGGATTCCAGTGCCGCGCCATCCGCAGCGACACCTCCTTGTCGATCTCCAGCAGCGCCGGATTGGAGTGCGCCGAAACCAGATCGTAGAACACCGCCGCGACGCGGTTCAGCAGCTTGCCGGAGCGCTCCAGCGCCGTGATGGTGTTGTCGAAGTCAGGCTCGGACGGATCGTGGGTGATGGCGGCGATCTCCGCCGCATGATCCGCAAAGGCCTGCTCGAACGCCGGCATGAAATGCTCCGGCGTGATGGCGGTGAACGGCGGCGTCTCAAATGGCGTGGTCCAGGCATCGAGCAGCGGATTGTCCGCGCGCGGGGCTGCGGCAATCGGTCCGGAAGCTTCAGACATCAAGAAATCCTGCGTTGGCGTCGCGACTTGCGAACATATAGCACCCGGTGGGGCTTTTTTGCGCCATCCGGCCCGACTGGCGCGCGATTATTCATCGCAGCGCCCGGCGCCCAGGTTGAGCGCCCAAGTGCTGACACTTTGCAGGATCATCGCCTTGCGCTTGCCGCGGCGGCCATTTTCGGAGAGATTGCGCGCCGCCCGAGAGGATTTGAGACCGATGAGCAAGACTTCCGCCCCGACCGCCTCCCGCCAGATCGCCTGGCCGAGTGTCGTCACCGTCATCAGCGCCGCCATCCTGATCGGCGCGGAGGTGTTCGGCGCTGCTTTCGCCGGCGGCTGGGCGCTCTCGATCCTGTTCGGGCTCGACACTGTCTCCGAGCATATCCTGCAGGCGGTGCTGTTCATCCTCGGCGTCGTCGTGATGGCCGGCTTCATCCGCAACGCGCAGCGCATCGAGCCGTTCTTCAAGCGCTCCTGAGCACGCAGCCGCGCGAAGCCGCCGCTGTTAACTCCATCTTCACTCCTCGGCCCGCGAAACTCCGCGCTAAGCGTGAGTTGTGCCTGTGGCACAGCGATTTTCTGAGACTGCGCGCGCGACCGCACGCCTCCGCAAACACCGTCAGCTGTTAGTCATCTTGAACAGACGTTCATGTTGAGCCGTGTTGTTCGTGGCTCATTAGCAACGCTGAGCAACGACGTCGGAAAAAACGCCGCGGCGGCCAAAAAAATTGTTGCGGACCCGGACTGAAACACCTATCTCCCGTCTTGCCCAATTTCGCACGTGCCTGTGGTCGTGTGTCGATCGGTAGGTATCCGGACAAGAGGCCGGACAGCCGCCAAGGGATGAAGAAGCCGAGGGTCGTTCGATCGTCAGATCAAAGCGGCCAGCATCTCTCTCAAGAGATGCCGTTGAAGGTAACTTCTTCTCTTGCAACCGTGATCGGCAGCCGGAGGCGAACCGGCGCACCCCGCTCTCAACGGGGGACGCGACTTAAAGCAACGACGGAGCGGGCTTTTTTGGTCTCTGCTGGCTTTCCATCAGCCAGCGCGAATACCGAAGAGGCTTGTCCTTCATTGCCAGGCGAGCGGGCGGGATCACTCCCAACCAATCGACGGCAGCACTGTCTACCCGAGCTGATCGCTCGTCGCGCCTCCATCGCGTGACGGCGCCGCAGTCGTCGGGCCGACGTCACTGTTGAACGCGTCCGTCGCTGGGCGTTTGGGAGAGTGCCATGACCGAACGTATTCGGGAATTTCTGCGCGACCGTCGCACCCAGGGTCTCGATGTCGAGCCGTGCCTGGTCGTCGATCTCGACGTCGTGCGCGACAACTTCACCAGCTTCGCCCGGGCGCTGCCGGACAGCCGCGTGTTCTACGCCATCAAGGCGAACCCGGCGCCGGAAGTGCTGTCGCTGCTGGCCTCGCTCGGCTCGTGCTTCGACTGCGCCTCGGTGCAGGAGATCCAGATGGCGATGGCCGCTGGCGCGACGCCCGACCGCATCTCGTTCGGCAACACCATCAAGAAGGAGCGCGACATCGCGCGCGCCTACGAGCTCGGCATTCGCCTGTTCTCGGTCGACTGCACCCCCGAGGTGGAGAAGATCGCGCGCTCGGCGCCCGGCTCGAAGGTGTTCTGCCGCATCCTGTACGATTGCGCCGGCGCCGAGTGGCCGCTGTCGCGCAAGTTCGGCTGCGATCCGGAGATGGCGGTGGACGTGCTCGACAACGCCAAGCGTCTCGGCCTGGAAGCCT